>NZ_JAQTPQ010000005.1 GCF_028712645.1 Flavobacterium sp.
ATTCTTTTGTGGTTTCGGTAGATAGCCTCGAAAAAATGACTGGAATAGACTTCTTTCCAAAACTAGATGATAAGATTGAAAATAGTTTAGAGAAAAGTAGCGATTATAAATCTTGGAGTTTTAATTAATTTACCATTCATTTACCTTATTGGCATCCATTTTTATGAAAATAAAAAGTAAAATGGTAAAGCCCCAAAGCCCAGAACCACCATAAGAAAAGAAAGGTAACGGCACACCAATTGTTGGGAAAACTCCTGCTACCATTGCGATATTTACAAAGAAATGAATGAATAAAATTCCAGCAACGCAATAACCATAAACGCGACTAAATTTTGTTTTTTGTCTTTCGGCAAGATAAATTATTCTGAGAAACAATCCCGCAAAAAGAGCAATTACAACCAATGAACCGATAAACCCCCATTCTTCACCTACGGTTGTAAAAATATAATCGGTGTGTTGTTCAGGAACAAATCCGCCTTTAGTTTGTGTTCCTTCAAGAAAACCTTTTCCAAACCATCCACCAGAACCAATAGCTATTTCAGATTGGTTTGTGTTATAACCAATGCCTTTCATATCAACAGTTTTTCCTAGTAATATATTAAATCGATCGCGGTGATGTTGTTTGAATACATGCGTGAAAACATAATTTACTGACAATACAAATCCAGAAATAAGAGTAAATAGAATTCCGCTCAATACAATATTTCTATCTGGAAGTCTTGATTTGAAATGAATAAAAACTATTACAAGCAATGCAGTTAGAATTACATATTGTGGTTGTAATACAAGTGTGAGCACAAATAAAAGTATAGTGATAAATCCTGTCCAAACATACCAAGAAGGTAATCCTTCGCGATATAAAACTATAATGAAAATACTGTAAATCAAGGCACTTCCAGGATCAGGTTGAGGTAAAATAAGCATTACGGGAAGAAATACGATGGCCAATGCCTGAATTTGCCTGTTGACATCTTTTAAATTTATTTGGGTGTCACTTAAATATTTGGCTAATGCCAATGCTGTTGCAGCTTTAGCAAATTCTGAAGGTTGAAGTGTAAAACTTCCAAAACTATACCAACAACGTTGACCTGCAATGACTTTTCCAAAGGCAAATAATCCAACTAAGGATAATAAGGAAACACCAAAAATAATACTCGCATATTTTTCATAAAACTTTCCGTCAATTGAAAGTATAATGAAAATTAGCGGAATTGTTAATAAAATAAAAATCAACTGTTTTTCATAAGTATCTTCAATAGAGGATAACGAGGAGGAATAGATATTCAACCATCCCATTACTACTAACATAATGTAGATGATGATACAAATCCAGTCGAGGTTATTCGTTATACTTTGATTTTTCATTTGAAATGAATCGTTTTTTAATTTTCCTTAGTGGAATCTATTTCTATTTTTGGAACTATTTTTTTACTTTTCAAAATAGAATCTTGCTTTCTTAATTGCATTTTTACAACATTGGATAGACCACCTAATTTTGCATATCGATCTTGTAAACTTCTTTCAAGTGTTCTTTTTTCTAAATCAGTTCTTGTTATTTTTCCTCTAAGATATTTTTCAATCATCAAACTGGCTATTGGTCCTGCTATTGTAGCTCCGTAACCTCCATTTTCTACCAATATTGCTATAGCAATTTTAGGATTATCTTTGGGTGCAAAAGCCACAAAAATAGAGTGATCTTCTAGTTTTGTTCGTACTCCATTAATTTTTGCGAAATTCTCGGCAGTTCCTGTTTTACCACAAATATCAATGCCTTCAACTCGAAGAGCGTATGCTGTACCTAAATTATAAACATCGAATAAACCCTCAATCATTGGTTTGAAATATTGCTTGTCTATTGTCGTAACGTGCTTAGTAGTGAACTTGGCATCAATTTTTTCTCCTTTTATTTTTTTGATAATATGAGGTGTATAATAATAGCCTTCATTAGCGACAGCCGACATCATATTAGCTAATTGGATAGGAGTCATCAATACTTCTCCTTGTCCTATGGCGTTTGAAATGATAGTTTTTCCACCCCAACCCCAATCAGGATACATTTTTTTATAGGTTTTTGAAGTTGGTATTTTTCCTTTTTTACCAGTAGGTAAATCGTAGCCCATAAATTGTCCAAGTCCAAAACTTCGTATATGATCGCTCCAAACATCTACCGCGTAAGGAGCTTTATATTTTCCTATAGTTCTTAAAAAAACATTTGAAAAATAGGCGTTACAAGATTTATAAATTCCAACGTGAAGATCACGTAGTCCGCCTCCACAGTGGCATCCTTGAAATCGACCGGGAGCATAGGCAAAACCGTGATTACAAACAAAAGTGGTTTGTTCGTCAATTACTCCTTCTTGAAGACCTACAAGTCCTGTCATAATTTTAAATGGAGAACCAGGAGGATATTCTGCTAATAATCCTCTATCGTAAAGTGGTTTTGCAATAGAATCTCTATACAATAAAGTGTAATTTTTGGAGCGCTGGCGACCAACTAATATAGACGGGTCATAAGATGGAGCAGTGACAAGTGCTAAAATTTCACCTGTTTTAGGTTCAATAGCAACAATTCCTCCTCTTTTGTTAATCATTAATTCTTCTCCGTATTTTTGAAGTTCGGAGTCAATGGTCAAATTGATGTCTTCACCTTGCACTGCAATTGTATCGTATTTTCCTTCTTTAAAGGAACCAATTTCTCTATTGTATTTATCTTTTTGAAAATATTTTACCCCTTTGATACCTCTCAAAATTTCTTCGTAACTCTGTTCTACGCCTTGCATACCTATTAAATCACCACTATTATAATAGGGATTTTTTGCAATTAATTTTTCGTTGACTTGAGTAATAAAGCCAAAAACATTAGCACCATAATTTACTTGATAATCCCTAAGAGAACGTTTTTGAAAATAAAAGCCTTCGAATTTTCGAATCTTTTCTTGAAAGGCAGCAAATTCACTTTTATTTAATTGAGGTAAAAATACGGATGGTAGTCTTGGGCTATACACTTTGCATTTAGCCAATTTCTTTATGAATTCTTCTTTTGTAATATCTAATAATTGGCAAAATTCTTGGATATTTATATTTTTAACATCTCTTGGGATAACCATTATGTCATAAGAAGGCTGATTGGCAACCAATAACTTTCCGTTTCTATCGTAAATATAACCTCTTTCGGGATAATCATATTTTATTTTAATAGCATTATTGTCTGATTTTAATTTAAAGGAATCATCAACAATTTGCAAATAGAAAATCCTAATTACAAGCAAGGTAGTTGCAATTATGATTAATGAAGGGAGCAATGCTTTTCTCATCTTCTAGATGGCTTTATAAGATATATTATTATAACGCAGAGAATAATAGTAAATAGTGTGCTTAAAAGGGTTCGAATCAAAATATTCCAGAAAAAATTGATTTGAAATGCTTCGAAAACGAACAATACAAAATGATGAATTAAAACTGAAAATAGTATAAACGAGAATCTTTCGGGAGTTAATACATCATTTAATTTTACGGTTTGATATTCATAACTCAGGCCAAAAGAAAACTTGAACAAATAAGGTCTGTAATAAGCCAATATTATGCACGCTGTTGTGTGAATTCCTCCCGAGTTACTAAACATATCCATAATAAATCCTAGAAGAAAACTAGCCAAAAGCAGTCCAGTTTTGTTGCCGTTTACAGGATATAAAATGATAAACAGCATATAAGGAAACGGACTAATGTAGCCCAAAAAATTCATATTATTAAAAATAATAATCTGGACTGACAATAACAGTATAAAACGAAAAATAGTGGTGAATAAGGTACTATTCATTTTTTCTTCTGTTTTCTAAGTTTGTAATTTCCTCCCTGTTTTTACTTTTGATGATATATACGTGACCCAAATTAGTCATATCATTAAAAAGTTTTATGTCTAATGTATAATAATGGTTTTCTTTGTTCGTGTAACGCTTGTAAACAGTTCCTATATTAATGTTTTCTGGAAATATTAAGGATTGACCGCCAGTTACGATGGTGTCGCCTTTTCTAATGGCAGCTAATCTAGGAATATCTGTCAATTGAACAAAGCCAGTACTTTTACCATTCCAACCCAAAGATCCAAAATGGTTTGATTTTTTTAGTTTTGCGTTTAACCGAAATTTGGTGTTTAATATGCTTATAACTGTGGAATAATTTGGCGAAGTATCGTCTATTATTCCTACAATTCCCAAACTATTGATTACACCCATATCTGGTTTTACACCTTGCAGACTTCCAGAATTCAAGGTTAAATAATTTTCATAAGAATCATAAGAATTATGAATTACTTTAGATACTAAGATATCTGAATGTAGTCCTTTTATGCTGTCTAATTTTGGAATTGAGGTGGTGTCTTTTAGACTAAAAAGAAGACCTTTCAATTTCGCGTTTTCTTGGGCAAGTATCTCGTTTTGACTTTTTAAATTCAAATATTCACTTACATTATTTATTTTTTCATAGACACCTCCGCTCAAAAAATTGGCTGAACTTATTATTTTGCTTCTATGATAAGAATGCGATTGAATAGTAAGAAATAATGAAATACCCAAAAGCAGCAAAAACAGCAATCTATTACTGTTTTTAAATATAAAATTAAATATTTGCTGCATTTTTTACCTGTATAATGTATGTTGTAAAATTATAAACTGAATATCCTAAGTTGGATAAAGTTCTATTTAATCAAAACACTTTTAAACTTTTGGATATTTTTAAGTGCCATACCTGTTCCTCTCACAACAGCTCTTAATGGATCTTCTGCTATGTAAACAGGTAAATCTGTTTTTTGGGAAATTCTTTTATCAAGACCTCTTAACATTGATCCACCACCAGCAAGATAAATCCCTGTGTTGTAAATATCAGCTGCTAATTCTGGAGGAGTTTGTGATAAGGTTTCCATAACAGCATCTTCAATTCTTTGAATCGATTTGTCTAATGCTTTTGCAATCTCTCTATGAGAAACCTCAACTTGTTTTGGTTTTCCAGTAAGTAAATCTCTACCTTGAACCGACATATCTTCTGGAGGGGTTTCAAGATCTTCAATTGCTGCTCCTACTTGAATTTTTATTTTCTCAGCAGTACTTTCTCCAACAAAAAGATTATGTTGAGTACGCATATAATAAACAATATCATTGGTAAAAACGTCACCAGCAATTTTTACTGATTTGTCGCAAACAATTCCGCCCAAGGCGATAACAGCGATTTCTGTAGTTCCACCACCAATATCAACAATCATATTTCCTTTAGGTTGCATAATGTCAATACCTATACCAATTGCTGCTGCCATTGGTTCGTGTATCAAATAAACTTCTTTACCATTTACTCTTTCACAGGATTCTTTTACTGCTCTCATTTCCACTTCAGTAATTCCAGAAGGAATGCAAACAACCATTCTTAATGCTGGTGTAAACATTCTTTTTTTCAATGCCGGAATGCTTTTGATAAGCATACTGATCATTTTTTCGGAAGCATCAAAATCTGCGATTACTCCATCTTTCAAAGGTCTTATCGTTTTAATGTTTTCATGGGTTTTACCTTGCATCATATTGGCTTCTTTACCAACAGCAATTATTTTTCCCGATATTCTATCGCGAGCAACTATTGATGGACTGTCAATAACAACTTTATCATTGTGTATGATTAAAGTGTTTGCGGTACCAAGGTCTATCGCAATATCCTCGGTCATGAAATCAAAAAATCCCATAAGTTTTAGTGGGTTTAAAAGTTATATAATTCTAACGTACAAAGCTAAACAAATTAATGTTTGAAATGACGTGTTCCTGTAAATACCATTGCAACTTTATTTTCGTTGCAATAATCAATGCTTAATTGGTCTTTTATTGATCCTCCAGGTTGAATAACAGCAGTTATACCAGCGTTTTTTGCAATTTCCACACAATCCGGGAAAGGGAAAAATGCATCACTTGCCATTGAAGCACCTTTTAAACTGAATCCAAATGTACGTGCTTTTTCAATAGCTTGCAATAAGGCATCCACTCTTGAGGTTTGTCCCGTTCCTGATGAAATTAAAGTTCCGTTTTTTGCAAATACAATAGTGTTCGATTTCGTGTTTTTACAAACTTTAGAAGCAAAAATCAAATCTTTTATTTCTTGTTCTGAAGGAGTTGTTACTGTAACGGTTTTTAAGTCCGCTTTAGTATCAGTGATGTTATTTCTTTCTTGAACTAAAATTCCGTTCAAGCAAGTTCTAACTTGTTTTTGAGGCAATTCAACTTCATTTTGAATTAAAATTATTCTGTTTTTCTTTTCTTGAAGGATAGTAAGTGCTGCTTCGTCATAACTGGGTGCAATCACTACTTCACAAAATAACTTGTTAATTTCATTTGCTGTAGCTACATCTATTTTTGTGTTGGCAATCAAAACGCCACCAAAAGCCGAGGTTGGATCGCAAGCCAATGCTACATTGTAAGCTTCACTAATAGTTTCTCTAGTGGCTAACCCACAAGCATTATTGTGTTTTAAGATGGCAAATGTTGGTCCGTCATTTTTAAATTCGTTAATCAAATTTACCGCTGCATCTACGTCTAATAAATTATTATAGGATAATTCTTTTCCGTGAACTTTATTGAACATTGCATCGAAATCACCAAAGAAAAATCCTTTTTGATGTGGATTTTCTCCATATCTCAAAACTTGTCCGTCAGCAATACTGGTTTTAAAAATAGTTTCGTCAGTATTAAAATAGTTAAAAATTGCTGTGTCATAATGAGAAGAAACGTGGAATGCTTTAGTAGCAAATAATTTTCTGTCTTCTAAAGTTGTTGCGCCGTTTTGATTGCTAATCAAATCTAAAAGCAAACTATATTCAGCTACCGAAGGAATAATTACGGTATCCTTGAAATTTTTGGCGGCAGCACGAATTAACGAAATGCCACCTATGTCAATTTTTTCGATAATGTCGCTTTCACTTGCGCCAGAAGCAACAGTTTTTTCAAAAGGATATAAGTCAACAATCACTAGATCAATTTGAGGAATATCATATTCCTTCATTTGTTGCACATCAGTTTCATTGTCTTGACGATTTAAGATTCCTCCAAAAACTTTTGGATGCAAGGTTTTTACTCTTCCGCCAAGGATGGATGGATACGAAGTTACGTCTTCAACAGGAATGACAGGAATGCCAAGGTTTTTTATGAATTCTTCAGTACCACCAGTAGAATAAAAAATTACGTTTTGCTCGTGTAATTTCTTGATAATTGGCTCTAAACCATCTTTCGAAAAGACAGAAATTAATGCAGATTGGATTGTTTTTGTTGTGTTCATTATGTAGTTGTAGTTATATTTTGCAAAAGTAGTTTTTTTGGAGATAAAATTCAAATGTATTTATGTAACAATATTTTAAAAAACGCTACCAATAAAGCAGTAAATTTTCATTAGGTTTTTGAAAAAAAATTATGGAATTTTACAATAATACAAATCAAAGGTTTATGCTAGTTTATTTTAGGCTGTTATCAGAGAGTTTCCGTTTTGCATTGAATGCTTTGCGCAATAATAAACTGCGTACACTTTTGTCATTACTTGGTGTCACTATAGGAATTTTTTCAATTATTGCAGTGCTTGCTGCTGTTGATTCATTGGATAGAAAAATCACAAAAGATTTGAGTACTTTAGATAAAAACACCATTTATTTAATGAAAATGTCTTTTGGTCCATCGGAAATACCGCAATGGAAGAGAGAGCAATTTCCCAATGTAAAATATGACGAATACATCTATTTGAAAGGAGCTATGACCAATACGGATCAAGTGGGTTACCAAATATTTACCAATAGAGAGTCAATTAAATACGAATCAAATACGGTAACAAATGTAAATATTGTCCCGGTTTCTCACGAGTTTATTGATATACAAGGATTAGAATTTGAAGATGGAAGATTTTATAATGAATCTGAGGCTAATTCTGCTGCTCCAGTTACGGTTATAGGATATGAAATTGCAAAATCACTGTTTGAAGATGCTGAACCTATTGGCAAAAAGGTGCGTTTATATGGTCAACGGTTTACGGTTATTGGGGTTTTGAAAAAGAAGGGTAGTGGGTTATCTTTTGGGAATAACAATGACACTTCAGCTTTCATTCCTGTAAATTTTGCAAGACAAATTTTTGGAGATAATAATAATTCAGTGGTAAATGTAATTATATTTAAACCTCAAAGCGGAGTGGATATGGGAGCTTATAAAGCTGAAATTTCCCAAAAACTGAGAAATTTTAGAGGATTGAAAGCAGGCGAAATAGATAATTTCTTTATTAATGTTTTTTCAGGACTTACTGATATGATAGATGGAATTATTTCCCAAATGAACATTGTAGGCTGGATTATTAGTGGTTTTTCATTGCTTGTTGGCGGTTTTGGAATTGCTAATATTATGTTTGTCTCAGTGAAAGAAAGGACAAATTTGATAGGAATTCAAAAATCGCTTGGAGCTAAAAACAAATTTATATTATTTCAATTCTTGTTTGAAGCGATTATTCTCTCAGTAATTGGCGGAATTGTTGGATTGTTAATGGTTTGGATTATTGCAATGGTTTTAACCAAAGCCTTGGATTTTGAATTTGTTCTGGGAATGGGCAACATTCTTTTAGGAACTGGATTGGCTGCTGTAATTGGTTTGATTTCAGGAATTCTTCCTGCTATCTCAGCTTCAAAATTAGATCCTGTGGAAGCGATTAGAACGGGAATGTAATTCCCGATTTCTCGGGAATGACAGTTGTCTTACTAGATAAAAAAGGCTCAAAATTGTATTAATTTTGAGCCTTTTTATTTAAAATTGTAATCTATCTAACGTCAATATTCTGTATCAAATCGATATATAAATTAATTTTGTCTTTGAGTTCTTTTCTTGGTGAAATAAAATCTAGAAAACCGTGTTCAAGAACAAATTCGGCAGTTTGAAAACCTTCTGGCAAATCTTTTCCAGTAGTGTCTTTTACAACTCTTGGTCCTGCAAAACCTATTAATGCTCCTGGTTCCGAAATATTGATATCTCCTAACATTGCATAAGAGGCTGTTGTTCCACCAGTTGTTGGATCTGTACACAAAGAAATATAAGGAATTTTAGCTTCGGCTAATTGGGCCAATTTTGCAGATGTTTTTGCTAATTGCATCAATGAATACGCAGCTTCCATCATTCTTGCTCCACCTGATTTTGAAATCATTACAAATGGAATGTTGTTTTTAATAGAGTGGTCAACTCCTCGGGCAATTTTTTCACCCACAACGCCACCTATTGAACCTCCAATGAAGGCAAAATCCATACAGCAAACTACTAAATCTTTCCCTTTTGATTTTCCAACTCCTGTTCGAACCGCATCATTCAATTTGGTCTTGGCCATTGTGTCTTTCAAACGCTCCGAATATTTTTTGGTATCTACAAAATGCAAGGTGTCTTTCGACGTCATTTTAGCATCTAATTCAACGAATTCATTATCGTCAAACAATATTTCGAAATATTCTTTGCTACCAATTCTAACGTGAAAATCATCTTCTGGACTTACATATAAGTTGCGAGCAAGTTCATCCGCATCTATCACTTTTCCTGTAGGGGATTTGTACCAAAGTCCTTTTGGCACATCCATTTTGTCCTCGGTGGGAGTCGTAATTCCTTTTCCTGTTCTTTTAAACCAAGCCATAATTAAGTTGGAAGTTAGAAGTTAGAAGTTGGAAGTAAATCCTTTTTCTAAATTCTTATTAATATTATTTTACTTCGTACTTCGTATATTGTACTTCGTACCTTATAGTGTATTTACGTTATTCAAATCAGCAAATGCTTGCTCTAATCTTGAGATGAATGTAACTTCACCTTCACGCAACCATTTTCTTGGATCGTAATATTTTTTATTAGGAGCGTCAGCACCAGTTGGGTTTCCAATTTGAGTTTTCAAATAGTCAATATTGTCAACCATAAAGTCACGAATTCCTTCAGTAAATGCAAATTGCAAGTCAGTATCGATATTCATTTTTATTACACCGTAACTAATACCTTCTCTGATTTCTTCTAATGTAGAACCTGAACCACCGTGGAAAACAAAATCAACAGGATTTGGTTCAGTTTTGAATTTGTCTTGAACGTAATCTTGAGAATTTTTTAAGATTTTTGGAGTCAATTTTACATTACCTGGTTTGTAAACACCGTGAACATTTCCGAAAGAAGCTGCGATTGTAAAACGTGGGCTTACTTTTGATAATTCTTCATAAGCATAAGAAACTTCAGAAGGTTGAGTGTATAATTTTGAACTATCAACATCAGAGTTGTCAACACCATCTTCTTCACCACCAGTTATTCCTAGTTCGATTTCTAATGTCATTCCCATTTTACTCATTCTAGTCAAATAGCCTTTGCAAATTTCGATGTTTTCTTCGATAGGCTCTTCAGATAAATCAATCATGTGCGAAGAGAATAATGGTTTTCCTGTTTCAGCAAAATGTTTTTCGGAAGCATCTAATAATCCATCAATCCAAGGCAATAATTTTTTTGCACAGTGGTCAGTATGCAAAATTACTGTTGCTCCATAAGCTTCAGCCAAAGTGTGAATATGTTTTGCTCCAGCAATTCCACCAGCGATTGCTGCTTTTTCACCAGCATTAGAAAGTCCTTTTCCAGCGTTGAATTGAGCTCCTCCATTAGAAAATTGGATAATAACTGGCGCATTCAATTTTGCTGCAGTTTCAAGAACTCCATTTATTGTGTTTGAACCAGTTACATTTACTGCTGGAAGCGCAAAGCCTTTTTCTTTAGCATATTTAAAAATTTCCTGAACTTGGTCTCCTGTAGCTACGCCTGGTTTGATATTGTGTGACATTTTAAATTTTTTAGTTGTTGTTTTTATTGTTTTATGGTTTGCAAAAATAAGAATTAATTAGCATTAGAAAGGATAATTTATTCCAAAATTAAAAACAGAGTGTGCAAAATTATATTCATTAAACCATCTTTTGTTGATTTCATTGGCGGGATTGTAGGTTTTAAATCCAAAATCAAAACGAACTATAAAAAAACTAAAATCATATCGCAGCCCAAATCCTGAACCTAAAGCGAGTTCTTTTAAGTCTTTCATTCCAGAAAAAGTAGCTTTTTCATCAGTTACATTGTCTAAAACATTCCAAATATTGCCTGCATCTGCAAACAGCGCTCCTTTTAAAGCGCCTAATATTTTAAATCTATATTCTGCACTCATTGCAATTTTCATATTGGCTTCATTGAAATCATTTACGGCTCCGCTGCTTCCAGGACCAAGGCTGTAGGGTTGCCAAGCTCTATTGTCATTAGATCCGCCCGAGAAATAACTCCTTGAGAATGGAATATTGTTCGAATTTCCGTAAGGAATTGCAATTCCAAAAAAGGTTCTTACTGCTAAAATTCTTTCTTTAGAAAAATCCCAATGTTTTATATAATCGAATTCTGTTTTTATGTATTCTGAATATTCTAAATTAAATATTTTATAATTACCATTTTGGTTTTTTGGTAAGCTTGCTGCATTTGAAATCAAAGATAATATAGAACCAGCTGATTCAATTTTTGTTCTAAAAAGATAAAAATTATTGTCCTGTAAATCTGTTTTGGTGGTTTTTGAAAAAGTAAAATTGGTAGCTAAAATAAAATCATCCTCGGTAAGCCTGATTCGTCGTTCTTCAATACTATTTATGGTTTTATAGTCGGCTGCGCTAGGAAAAATGGTTGGAGTAGTGCTTAATACATCATTTGTAAATCCTGTTGTTCCGCTTTCAATTATCAAATCGCCATTTGTGTTTACATAGGTAGAATTTGTGTTGTATATTTTTCCTAAATTATTTAATGCTTTATAAGAAGTGCCATACACATTAAAATAATTTGCTGGATTTAAATTTCGAACATATTGAATATTCAAAAGATCAAAACGAGCCGTATTATTCTTTTTAGGTGTCCAATTATAAGATATTGAGCCAGTTAGATTCTCTTTATTTAATCCAATGTTTCTTTGTGATGACAATCCAGTTGAGATGAGTGTTGAGGGAATCATACTTTTGGGAATGATTTTTTCAGTATTAAAAGGAAACCATATTCGTGGAATATTTAGCTTTAAATCGATTCCATATTCAGAGACGTTAAAGAAATTATTTTGAGGATTTGCCAAATCTTTTGACGATCCAATATTTCCTCTTCCTGCAATTTCCAGTGTTTCGGCACCATTAAACACGTTTCGAATCGTTTCGGAAATGCTATATGCAATTCCGAAGTCTTGAATATTTGAGTGAGTGACATCAAGTGAGGTTCCAAAACTGTATTTTTTTCTGGGGGTTAAGTAAATTTTCGCAATCAAGGATTGAGCGGTGGAATCTCTTTTATCTGCCGTATAAAGAATGGTTGGATAATTAAAAATTTTAAGATTGTTCAAATAACGTGAAGTCAAAACGGTTTTGTTGTCAGCAAATAAACCTCCTTTTGTAATAAATATGGCATCAGTAATTGCTCTTGGTCTGTATTTTAGCCTGTTTTGACTGTATAAATGGAAATTATTATAAGTTGTGCTGTCGGTAATTTTTGAATTTGTATTGGTTGGAGAATAATCAGTGTAAATGTTTACATCACTTATTTTAAATATTTTGAACGGTTCGGTTTTAGTTGAGTCGTTCGCTTGATACGAATAATCGTTTATATTTAAATTTACATTTACCTTGTTTTCAGTGTTTAGGGTATCTATAACAAAAGTTACATCAGTGGGTTGAAAATTATATACGCCATTATTTTTAAAATGATTTGTAATTCGGTTTTTCTCATTATCGAAGTCTTCTATTTTATATTGTTTTCCAGATTTTAAGAAAGAACCAGATTTAATTGACTGAAACATTGAATCCAAAACCTGAGTACTAATGGTTGCTTTAATAGTATCTAAAATATATGGTTTTCCTGTTGTTATAGAATATTTTATTTTAGCTTTTTTAGCACTAAGACTGTCTAGCTTATAATTTGCTTTTACATTAAAAAAACCATCATTAAAATAAAAATATTTTAGACGAACAATGGATCTATCAGATTTTGTTGAGTCAATGATTATAGGAGCTTCCCCCGTTTTTTTTAAGAAATCGTGTATTCCGTGATACCAAAAAGATTTTCCAAGTCTATCAACTTGTTTTGCCGACAGCAATTTTGACATTCGTTCATATTTGCCTGAGTGATTGGTAAATTTAGCTTGAAAAGTCGAGTCAGGATTTGGATTAGCTAGATTAAACAAATTTAATCGTAATCGATAGCCTAGGATGTTGCTGTTTGGTTTTTGATACAATTGATTAATAACATCTTCAGTCTTTACGGCCTTATTATTTACCAAAATTTCATTTTTGGTAAGAAGTTGTTTGCCTTCTGGAACTCTTCTCACGGTATTACAAGCCGAGATAATTATTCCTATTACAATAAATGTTGCTATTTTTGTGCTAATCTTTTTCAAGTGTTCTCAAATATTTAATTCAAAAGTACATTTTTTATGGTTAGTAAAAACCAAATAAAACTTATAACGAGTTTGCAGCAAAAAAAATATCGATTTGCCCATCAATTATTTTTTGCCGAAGGCATAAAGGTAATTCAAGAATTGCTAGAATCAAACTTTGAATTAGAACATTTGTACACAACTCAAAATGATTTTGAGGAAGTTCCGAATGCTAAAAAGACACTAATTCACGAAAGTGATTTGAAAAAAATTAGTGCCCTTTCGACTCCCAATTCCTGCTTGGCATTATTTAAAATCCCTGCCGAAAAAAACATAAAAGAATCAGGACTAATTCTCGCTCTAGATTCTATTCGTGATCCTGGAAATTTAGGAACCATTTTGCGAATGTGTGACTGGTTTGGTATTGACCAGCTCATTTGTTCGAAAGAGACTGTTGCTATTTATAATCCAAAAGTAGTTCAAGCAACAATGGGTTCCATCGCCAGAGTCAATGTTAATTATATAGATTTGGTTTCTTTTATTAGTAAAACTAAACTACCGGTTTTCGGCACTTTTATGGACGGAAAAAATATTTATAAATCCGTTTTTCCACAAGAAGGAATCATCATTATGGGAAATGAAGCCAACGGAATTTCGCCGGAACTTGAAAAAACAATCAAAAACAGGCTTACCATTCCTCGTTTTGGCAATCTCCAAAAAACAGAAAGTTTGAATGTAGCAACTGCCACCGCAATTGTTCTAAGCGAATTTAGAAGAAATAATTAATCTTTCTAGTGAAAGGTAAAATTGATAAAAACAGCTCTGGTTTTCATCGATTCTATGTTTCCTGTCCAAGGACTATTGGGGTCATTATCGCGAATTAATTCGTCATTAATTCCAAAAACACCTCTTATAGAAGGAGAGAAAATAAAATATTCCGAAAAAATATCGATACCAAGACCCAACTCATAATTCGTAGTCCAAGGTTTTACCCTGAAACGATTTTCTAAATTATCATCTTTTGATTTCGAATTACTCGACAAATTTAATGTTGCTGAAACTCCACCTAGAATGTAAGGACGAATATTTCCTGTTCTGAGTGAAGAAAATTTAAGCAATAACGGAAAGTGAATATTAGTGCTGTTTACTTCCCTGATTTTCTGAGAAGATGTAGGTGTCGTTGCAAAATAGCTGTCGGGATAATTAAAAACTCTCAGCGTATAATATAAACCAGGTTCAAAACGCAAACTCACATATTCTTGAAGCTTCAAATCGGCTACAAGACCCACATTGAAACCAGTGTTTTTTTTTATGAGAATGTTCTCTCCAACGGTTTTGTAATTTATTTTGAAGTCATAGGAATTGAATCCCAAGTAAAAACCAAAATATAGTTTTTGTTTCTGAAAATTTTCCAGATTAATAATTGGATCCTTACTAAATATACCTTTGGTTTGTGTATATCCTTTTATGGTCAAGGCAAGTAGAAGTAAGACAATTATTTTTTTCATATTATTTTTTGGAAGCTGAATAAATTGTTGCTACACCAAATGTTTGCGGCAAAGCTACAACATCTATAAACCCAATTTTTTTCAAAATATTGTTCAACGCCTCTCCATAAGGGAAGGCTGCCGCGGATTCTGATAAATATCCATAAGCAACATTGTCTTTTGAGAATAGTTTTCCAATGATGGGAAGAATATTTTTACTATAAAAAGTATAAACTTGCTTGTACGGAAATTTTTCTGGAACCGAAGTTTCGAGAATCACAAAAACGCCATTAGGTTTCAAAACTCTTACTATTTCAGCTAATCCTTTCTCAAGATTTTCGAAATTTCTAACGCCAAAAGCAACTGTAATAGCATCGAAATAACTGTCTTCAAAAGGTATATTTTCTGAATCGCCCAAAACCATTTCAATCGTGTTGGCTAAGTTTTTTTCTTGAATTTTTTTCTTCCCCACTTCAAGCATTCCTGCCGAAATATCCAATCCGATAATCTTTTCAGCCTTGGTTTGTGCCATTAATATCGCCAAATCACCAGTTCCTGTTGCAATGTCTAAAACTGTTTTAGGATTAGATTTGCTTACAATTTGCAACACTTTTTTGCGCCATTTAACGTCAATTCCAAAAGAAATAACCCGATTGAGGTTGTCGTAATTGCCTGAAATAGTGTCGAACATTGTGGCTACTTGTTCTTTTTTGCTTAAAGTGGAATCTTTATAGGGGGTTATGTTTTTTGACATTTTTTAAAATTTGAGGCAAAGGTAAACTAGATTTTTGGATAATATAAATTTAACCGCAGATTCACAGATTTTTTTTCTTCTATTTTTGATAAAATCGGAAAATCTGAGGTTGAATTAAGTAGTTTATTTTCTTCTAACAAATGTTTGATAAGTATAGTCAAAAAGGTGTCTTTCGTCTTTTGGCTGAAATGATTCAGAAGTCAATTCCCAAATCGTTGGGTCGATTTCTGGGAAATAGACATCAGCATCAAACGAATGATGCACTCTTGTAATGTCGAGTTGGTCAGCTAAATCAATGGATTGTTTGTAAATTTCGCCTCCGCCAATAATGAATAAGTCTTCATTTTTTGGGCAGGCTGCAATAGCTTTTTCAAGATTTGGAACTACAATACATCCTTCGTACTCAAAATCTTTTTGTCGTGTTATTATGACGTGTGTTCTGTTTGGTAAAGGTTTAGGGAAACTTTCAAAAGTTTTTCTTCCCATAATAATATGATGTCCTGAAGTAAGTGTCTTGAAGCGTTTGAAATCATTAGGCAAATGCCAAAGTAAATCATTGTTTTTTCCTAAAGCATTGTTTTCGGCGACAGCCGCAATGATGATGATCATATTTTATTGTGGTTTGTTTGAGGGTTCGTCTTCGACTTGTTTTTGCAATTGGTCAATTTTTCGTTGTTGTTGAGTAACAAGCCTATCAATCTGTTCTCTTTCCCAGTTTTTATTCATAAAGCGATCTGTGATAAACACTTTAATGAAGTGCAAAATGAATAAGAAAGTCCAAACAGTAATTACCCAAATTGCCCAATTTGTAGTATAACCAAAAGCGTCAAAATGATTCGCCAAAGATAAAAAGATACTTCCTAAGAGAAATAAAACAAAATGAAAATAGAGCCTTTTTTTTTGATTTAACCTTTTTCTAGCATATTCGTATTGCTCGTGCTGTTCTTTTTCCATTAATCAGAATTTAGTTCATAAAGGTAAAATTTATTTTGATTCGTCACTAATTTTGATTCGTGATTATTTAACGAGAAAACGTTTTTGGTTTTGGAATATGAAAATTTTATCTATTTTAAATTAGGAATACGATTAAAAATTA
Organism: Flavobacterium sp.; assembly: GCF_028712645.1. Taxonomy (GTDB): domain Bacteria; phylum Bacteroidota; class Bacteroidia; order Flavobacteriales; family Flavobacteriaceae; genus Flavobacterium. The sequence continues at coordinate 16,772 of NZ_JAQTPQ010000005.1, forward strand.
AGGAAGTTTTTGCCATAGTCCTAAATCTTCATTCTAAATATTGGATGTCCAAAAAAAAATATTTTCTTTGTTACATAATTCTAAAAATGAAATAGTTATGTCAATAAAGAAACAAGTTATAAAAACAAAACCGGTTTGTAAAGTTACCTTTTCGGTAGAAGCTAAAGAAGCAAATGTTGCATCAGTTGTAGGAGATTTTAATAATTGGAATCCTGCTGATGGTGAATTGTCAAAATTGAAAAACGGAACTTTCAAAGGAGTTTTCGATTTACCAAAAGATGCGTCTTACGAATTCAAATACGTGATTGACGGTGTTTATGTAAACGACAGCGAAGCTGATTCTTACAAATGGAATGAATTTGCAGGAGCTGAAAACGGTGTTTTAACTGTTTAATCTTTACTTTTGTCCCGTCCTAAAAAAACGATAGAGATTATTAGATAAAATTAAATATTAAACGGTAGTAAAAAATTTTTTTTGCTACTGTTTTTTGTTTTAGATGTTAATTTATGCTCGGAAATATTTTTGAATTAACGCCTTTAATTTATCAATGTTAATGGGTTTAGAAATATAGTCGTTGCATCCTGCAGCGATAGCTTCCTCGCGGTCGTTCGCTAATCCGTAGGCGGTTTGTGCAATTATAATCACGTCTTTGTTGAATTGTCTTATGTGTCTGGTGGCTTCGTGACCATTCATTTCTGGCATATTGACATCGATCAATATCAGGTCTATATCTGGATTGTTAAGGCTGGTTTCTACGGCTTCGATGCCTGTGCTAGCCTTGAGAATAGTATCGCAAAATAAACTTACGGCTTTTGTAATTAGCAATTTTGAAATGGCATCGTCTTCAACAATTAATATTTTCAGATTTTTAATTTGATTTGATTCATCAACCTCCAGATTATTTTTTTTAGGAATAATTTCTTTTTCTGGTTGTGTAATATAAGGAATGGTAAAATAAAAAGTAGATCCTTTTCCTTCTTCACTTTCCAGCCAAATTTTTCCGCCCAACATTTCTACATAAGCTTTTGAAATAGAAAGCCCCAATCCTGCCCCTTGAAGGACTCTCTTATCAGTAATGCCAACTTGAATAAAGCGGTCAAACACTGCTTTTTGTTTGTCTTTTGGAATTCCTATTCCAGTGTCTTTTACATAAAATTCGAGTTCGGGAACAGCTTTATCGATGGATTGTTTTAGTTTGTAGCCAAAATCTATAGTTCCTTTATGGCTGTATTTTATAGCATTCTTAACCAGGTTGATGAGTACAGCATAAACTTTCTCTCGGTCTGTTTTTATTATGGATTCTTTGGTGGGCAAGGAGATTGTGTAGCTAAGTTGCAGTCCATTGGAATTGACTTCTGGTTTGAAGAATGTATAAATATATTCGATTTGCTTGTTGATATTCGTTTCTGAAAGCGAAACATCCATCAGTCCAGATTCTATTTTCGAAATATCAACAATATCATTGATGATGTTCAACATTCGAACACCACTACGCTCAATAATTCGGATGTATTCCTGCTGGTCTTCACCTGAAATTTCTGGGTTTTTGAGCAGTTCGGCAAATCCTAAAATTCCGTTCATTGGAGTTCTAATTTCGTGGCTCATATTAGCAAGGAAAGCTGATTTTAAGCGGTCGCTTTTTTCGGCTTGCTCTTTGGCTTTGATCATTTCTTCTTCAGCTTTTTTCTTTTCGGTAATATCAAAGCGGATAGACAAGAATTGGAAAGGGACACTATTGGTGTCTAGAAAAGGAATAATAGTGCCATGAATCCAATAGAATTTTCCTTCTTTATCCTTGTTTTTAATTTCTCCAATCCACACTTTTCCTGACAATATAGTGTCCCACATTTCTCTAAAAAAGGTTTTGGCGTGAAAATTTGAGCTAACCATACGGTGTGTTTTTCCTATAAGTTCTTCTCGGCTATATTTCGAAATTTTGCAAAAATTATCATTTACTGAAAGGATTACTCCATCTTTGTCAGTAATGGCAGTAATAGCAGATTGGTCTAATGCAAATTTGTAGTCTTCAAGATTCTTGATATTTTTCTTTAGAGCTATATCTGTTTTTTCTTTAGCATCCAGCATTTTATTGAATTCATTAGCCAAAATTGCTGCTTCATCGTTTCCTGTTAAATGGGATCGAGCCGAGGTTTTCCCATCAGCTACTTCGTTGATGGTTTTTTGGACAGAATGAAGTCTACGGGTAATATAATGTCCCACAAACCATGCTATTACGGATCCAATCAAAATAGCCAAAAGGCCATAAACTACTCCATTATTTGTGATATTTTTGAGTTGGTTTGCAACCTTATTTTGATTTAGACCAATACGCACCCAACCCACATTTTTGTTGTAGAGATTTACAGGAACGGCGACATCTACCAAGTCAGGGGTTTTGCTAAGGACAATGGTCTTAAAATTTTGAGGCAAATCGAGAAGAAACAGTCCTTCTTTAGATTCGTCAGTATGTGCTAAAATTTTGCCTTGCTCATTTGTTATTATGGCAAAAACAAGTTGAGGATAACGACGTTGCGAATTGACTAATTCTTGAAGACCGGCAATGTCATTTGAGGTCAACCAGCTAGAAGAAGTAGTTGAAAGAGCCTGTGCAAGCCCTTGAGCTTCTTCGGTTTGATGGTCGAGAATCATCTCGCATTGACGTTGAGTTAAATCAATTATAAAAACTGACATCATTACTGCATGGACAATTGCTACGCTTAAGATGAGTCGCCCTCGTAGGGAACCAAAAAAAATTTTTATTTTATGTTGGATCTTCATTTTCTGTCTATTTTTCGAACTTCTTTTTCAAATCGATCTATGTAAGGTTGTACCTTATTGTAATCCTCATTGGTGGCTTTTGTGAAACGTGCAGTTTCCATATTAGAAAGAATTGTTTTCCCTTCTGCAGTTTCATAAAGTTCGATTAGATATTTTTGAACTTGATTTTTAATATCTTCAGGAATATCATTTCGAACCATTACAGAGTTATTTATCATCGATTCAGTTTCCCAAATTACCATTAATTGAGAGGCTTCCTTTGGATGTTCTTTCTGAAAAATTTTCCAAGGAGGTGGCCAGGTTACACCAGATGCTGTGGAGTTTAAATAAACATTCATTATTGAAGATTCCTGAGAACCCACATAACGGTTTTCAATATCTTTATTAATATCTATTCCATTTGTAAAAAGAAAATACTGAGGCATAACGCAGGCGGCAAGAGCTGTGCACGAAGGATAACTTATAGCTTTGCCTTTTAGGTCAGATGGTTTGCTGATGCCACTGTCTTTACGAACCAAAAATATCCCCTTGAAATCTTTTGGGTCTCCAGCCTGTGCAATTACATTATAGCCATATTTCATAGCTTGGAGCGTTTGCCATGGATTTGGAAGAATAAATTCAGGATCTCTGTTTTTATATTTCTCTTCAAAATTAGCGTAATCTCTTGATGTCTCAACTGAGAACTGTACTCCTTTTAATCGACTGTTTAAATAAACGATAAGAGGACGATAAACTTGTATTAGTTTTGCTGGATTATGTAGCGCATGAATGGCAAAATGATAAACAGGAGTTGTTTGTGACGAAGGAGCTATCCCATATTTTGGTTGCTTGACTTCCGTTTTTTGTTTGCACCCCGAAATGGGCAATAAAAGAATTATCGTAAAACATAACCCAATGAATAAAGTATTGATTGAATGTGATTTTAAGGTAGTGCTGCTTTTGAAAGTTACAATTTTTTGCTTGTGTCCAAAGATGTTGTCGATGAAGGTTGTTTTCCAAAATGATTTGTTTAGTATTCTGTAATTTTTGGGTTTCATAAATGCAGCTTTTCGGGGGGAACGAATTTCTTCATTAACTGAGTTTACTTGTCTAATTTTAGAACTATTTATGTCACTTTAAATTATTCGAACTTAGTGTAATCAAATATAGTGAATAATTAATTATGATTAAATATTATAGCCAGTAATTTAACTGTTGAATCCTATTAAAGTAGTTCTTGAAAAGCTAATAAGAAGTTTAGTAATTTTGGTTTTTGTTATCAAATTGCGGTTGAAATTTATCTAACAAAAACTAGCTCAATTAATTGATTTAATCGAGCTTTTCTAAATATAAAGGAAAGAATTTTTTATACCGCCACACTTCCTTTTATCAAAGCGTGTGGTTCATAACCTTCGAGCGTGAAATCCTCGAAAGTAAAATCGAAAATGTCTTTTATAGTAGGATTCAAAATCATTTTTGGTAATGATTTTGGTTTTCGCGATAATTGTAATTCAAGTTGCTCAAAATGGTTGTTGTAAATATGTGCGTCACCAAAAGTATGAATAAATTCGCCTGCTTGTAATCCGCAAACTTGGGCAATCATCATCGTCAATAACGCATAAGAAGCAATGTTAAAAGGAACTCCAAGGAAAATATCAGCACTTCGTTGATACAATTGACAAGACAACCTTCCTTTCTCCTCTCCTTTGGAGAGGTCGGGTGAGGATACATAGAATTGAAAAAAAGCGTGGCAAGGAGGCAAGGCCGCTTTATTATTGGCTACATTTTCTGAAAATGATTTTAAATTATCTGGTAAAACACTTGGATTCCAAGCCGAAACTAGCATTCTACGGCTGTTAGGATTTGTTTTTAATTCTTGAATAAGATCAGTAATTTGGTCAATTTCTTCGCTGTTCCAGTTACGCCATTGATGTCCATAAATAGGTCCCAAATTGCCATTTTCATCTGCCCAAGCATCCCAGATTTTAACACCGTTTTCTTGAAGATATTCAATATTCGTATCCCCTTTCAGAAACCAAAGCAATTCATAAATAATAGATTTCAGGTGTAACTTTTTGGTAGTAACCATTGGAAAACCTTCGCTTAAATCAAATCGCATTTGGTATCCAAATACACTTTTTGTTCCTGTTCCTGTTCGATCTCCTTTTTGATTTCCGTTCTCTAAAACGTGTTTTACTAGGTCTAAGTATTGTTTCATTCTTGGTTTAATCGGTTAAACGATTAATCGGTTAACCGGTTAACCGATTAAACAATTTGTTACTATCTTTTCGAAATTTCGTCTCTAATTTTGGCAGCTTTTTCATAATCCTCGTGCTCTACCGCTTGGTCTAGCAATTCATTTAATTCCTGTAAACTATGTTTTGAATAAATTTCGCCTGATTGGTTACTTTCTTCTTGTCCAAAAGTTTCTGGATTGGAAAGAATGTCGTCAATTTCTTGGGAGTCTTTGTCGCTATCCAAAGGATTATTTTTTAAATAGATTCCAGCTTTGTCCAAGATGTTTTTGTAAGTAAAAATAGGAGCGTTAAATCGCAATGCCAAAGCAATAGCATCGGATGTTCTTGCATCTATAATTTCCTCGATTTTATCTCTTTCGCAAATGATACTCGAATAAAAAACGCCATCAACTAGTTTATGTATAATGACTTGTTTTACTACAATATCAAATCGATCGGCAAAATTCTTGAACAAATCGTGAGTCAAAGGACGTGGTGGTCTTATTTCTTTTTCCAATGCAATTGCTATGGATTGAGCTTCGAAAGCACCGATGACGATGGGCAACTTTCGTTCGCCGTCAACCTCATTTAGAATCAATGCGTAAGCTCCGTTTTGAGTTTGACTGTAGGATATTCCTTTTATGGATAATTTTACTAAGCTCATATATTGTACAATAAAAAGCGCCTAAGTGCTCTATTTATGGATTGTTTTATCTTAAAAATAAAAATGCAATTTTAATCAAAAAATGGGAAACAAAAAAGTTACCTAGAAGCAAAGATACGAATATCTTGATTGTAGGTAACTATATTTTTTTTGAAGAATTCTAAATTTATGAATGCGAGGCTTTAAAGGCTTTTAGTTTTTCAGTTAATCTTGGAACCACATCAAAGGCATCTCCCACAACTCCATAATCTGCGACTTTAAAGAAAGGTGCTTCAGGATCTATATTGATTACTAATTTTACTTTTGATGAGTTGATTCCTGCAATATGTTGTATCGCTCCCGAAATCCCGATGGCAATATATAAATTGGCCGAAACAGGTTTTCCTGTTTGTCCTACGTGTTCTGAATGAGGTCTCCAATCTAAATCGGAAACGGGTTTTGAACAAGCAGTTGCAGCGCCAAGAACAGCGGCTAAATCTTCAATCATTCCCCAGTTTTCAGGGCCTTTCAATCCACGGCCACCAGAAACCACAATGTCGGCATCGGCAATGGAAACTTTTCCAGATACCTTTTCAACAGATTCTACTTTTATTCCAAAATCATTGTCCCCAATAGTTGGATTGAAATCCTCTTGAGTCAAAGTTGAAGTACTTTCGAAAATACCGTAGGAGTTTTTGGCTAAGCCAAGAATTTTTACATCGGTTGAAATTTCAGTGATGTTGAAAGCTTTGGTTGAAAAAGCATTTCTACGAACCTGAAAAGGTAAAGTGTTTACTGGCAATCCTACCACATTTGAAGCGAAACCAGCTTCTAGCGAAACGGCAACAAGAGGTGAGAGGTACATACTGTCAGTGGTTGATGAAAGTAAAACTAGTTTTGCGCCTTCTTTTTGGGCAGCTTGTTTGATAACGTCGGCGTACGCTTTCGCTGAAAAGCCAGCTAATTTATCATTGCTTACTTTCAAGACTTTGTCGACTCCGTATTTTGATAATTCCGAAACATCTGCCGTGTTTATAGTTACGGCTGTAACTGTTGTTCCCAATGTTTCTGCTACTTTTTTTGCATAAGAAGCTAATTCGAAAGCTACTTTTCTGAATTTTCCTTCTGCGGATTCTGCATATATTAATATTGACATAATTTTTTGTTTAAAGTTTCAGGTTTAAAGTTTCAAGTTGCGCACTTAACACTAAATACTGGACACTGATTACTATATAACTTTCGCTTCGTTGTGTAATAAATTAATTAATTCATCTAAATTATCTGGAGCGACTAATTTCACTGCAGATTTAGGAGCGGGTTTTTCAAACTTTATCGCTTTTGTATTTATCGCTGCTTCAACAGGTTCAACAACTGTTAGTGTTTTTGATCTTGCAGTCATAATTCCTCTCATATTGGGGATGCGCAAATCTTTTTCTTCGACCAATCCTTTTTGTCCACCAATTATTATTGGTAAACTTGTCGAAATAGTTTCCCTTCCTCCGTCAATTTCACGGATTGCTTTTACGTTTGAACCATCAACGGTAATATCTGTACAAGAATTCAGAAAATTATATCCCAAAATTCCAGCAATCATTCCTGGAACCATTCCGCCATTATAGTCTAATGATTCTTTTCCTGCAATGATAACATCGAAAGCTCCATTTTTTATGACTTCAGCAAGTTGTTTGGCAACGAAAAAACTGTCGGTTGGATTGGCATTTACTCGAATCGCATCGTTAGCACCAATAGCTAATGCTTTTCTTAAAGTAGGTTCGGTTTCTGGCCCTCCTACATTGGCAACCGTGACTGTTGCGCCTTGTTGTTCTTGGAACCAAATAGCCCTAGTTAAGCCATATTCGTCATTCGGATTGATTACAAACTGAACACCATTGGCATCAAATTGAGAATCATCAGAGGTAAAATTAATTTTTGAAGTAGTATCAGGAACGTGGCTGATGCAAACTAATATTTTCATAAGAATTGGATTTTTTTTCGAAATTGGTTTTACAAAATTAAAATAATAATCGGAATAATATACTATGCATGCATAATATTTTTCAGTATTATATCGATTTCGTAAGGATGAAAGGAATGGTATCTCAAACTTTTGGGTATTGATATGGCATACAATAGGATTGGCTTCAAGTTATTTTAAATAGAAATTAGGCTTTAAGTGATTTAAAATTTTTATTTTTGCGGTTCGAAAATTACACAGATACAATTATACAACTATGAGAACGATACAATTTAGAGAGGCCATTTGCGAAGCGATGAGTGAAGAAATGCGTCGCGATGAGTCCGTTTATTTGATGGGTGAAGAAGTTGCCGAATACAATGGAGCTTACAAAGCGTCGAAAGGAATGCTTGCTGAATTTGGAGAAAAAAGAGTAATCGATACGCCAATTGCAGAACTTGGTTTTACAGGAATTGCAGTAGGATCAGCAATGAATGGTTGTAGACCAATTGTTGAATATATGACTTTTAATTTTGCTTTGGTTGGAATTGACCAAATCATAAATAATGCAGCCAAAATGCGTCAAATGACAGGAGGACAATTTAACGTTCCTATTGTTTTTCGTGGTCCGACAGCTTCGGCTGGACAATTAGGAGCAACGCATTCACAAGCTTTAGAAAACTGGTTTGCTAACACTCCAGGTTTAAAAGTAGTTGTTCCATCAACGGTTTATGATGCCAAAGGATTACTGAAATCTGCTATTCGTGATAACGATCCAGTTATTTTTATGGAATCGGAACAAATGTATGGTGATAAAGGTGAAGTTCCTGAAGGAGAATATACCATTCCAATTGGTGTTGCTGATGTTAAAAGAGAAGGAACAGATGTTACTATCGTATCTTTTGGAAAAATTATAAAAGAAGCTTTTATTGCTGCCGATGAACTGGCTAAAGAAGGAATTTCTTGTGAAATCATTGACTTGAGAACTGTTCGTCCGATGGATAATGAAGCGATTTTGACTTCGGTTAGAAAAACAAATCGATTAGTGATTCTTGAGGAAGCTTGGCCTTTTGCAAGTGTTTCTTCGGAAATTGCATATATGGTTCAGGAACGTGCTTTCGATTTTCTTGATGCTCCAATTCAACGTATCACAACTGCCGACACGCCTGCGCCATATTCGCCAGTTTTGCTTAAAGAATGGTTGCCAAATGCTGATGATGTTGTTAAAGTGGTAAAAAAAGTTATGTATAAATAAGGTGTTAAACTTTTGAAAATATTAGATCTATTAGAAAATCTAATATCAGAAATTAACTATATTTGAAACTTCATCAGAAATATATTTTGATGAAGTTTTTTTTTTGGATTATGAAAAGATATATTTTATTCAGTTTGTTGTTTTTATTTGCTTGTGCAAATACCATTTTTGCGCAAACAAAAGTAAGTGGAATTGTTATTGACAAGTCAAAAAATCCCGTGCCTTTTGCTAATGTGGCTTTCAAGGATTCCAATGAGGGAGTTGTGTCTAATGAAGATGGACGTTTTTATCTTGAGTCTTCCAAAGATTATAAAACACTCGTAGTTACTTCGATAGGATTTTCGGATAAAGAAATTACATTAGAAAAAGCAGTTAACTACAATTTTACAGTTCAACTTAATGAAATTGAAAACCTGAAAGAAGTCATTATTTATAGCGGGAAAACTTCCAAAAAAGACAATCCAGCACTCGAAATTCTTAGAAAAATTTGGGAGCATAAGCGTAGAAATGGATTGCATCTATTCAATCAATACCAAATGGGAAAGTATGAAAAGGTAGAGTTTGATATGAATACCATCGACAGTGCTTTTATGAAAAATAGACTCTTCAAAGGAATGGAATTTATTTTTAAACAAGTGGATACTTCTAGAGTTACTGGGAAAACCTACTTGCCAATTTTTATTAATGAAGCCTTGTCTGATGTTTACGGAGACAATAAATTAAATAAAACAAAAGAAATACTCAAAGCCAACAAAAATTCTGGATTTGGCAGCAATCAACAAATTGTGTCTTTTATAAAAGATTTATATTCGGAATATGATATTTATGATAATCATTTAACTTTTTTTGATAAAAGTTTCACCAGTCCATTATCTAAAACTGGAATTGACACTTATAATTATGTGCTAAGAGACAGTGCTTTTATTGACAAAAAATGGTGTTACAATATTATTTTTTATCCAAGGAGAAAAAACGAATTGACATTTAAAGGTGATTTTTGGGTGAACGACACCACTTTTGCTATTAAAAACATTAATATGGCAGCTACCAAAAGTGCCAATATTAACTGGGTAAAAGATATTTATATCGAACAAGAATTTGAAGTTTTAAATGATTCTGTTTTTCTTTTGACTAAGGATTATATGATGTCAGATTTTGCTTTGAACAAAAAAGAAAAATCCAAAGGAGTTTATGGCAAGCGAACTACTTTTTATCAAAACCATCAATTTAACCAAAAAAAGCCAGCTTCTTTTTATAAGGAAGAGGTAAATTATAGTAATGATGAAGCTTATAAAAAATCTGATGAATATTGGCACGAAAACCGATTTGAGAATCTGAGTAAAGACGAACTTGGGGTTTATAAAATGCTCGACACCTTACAAACGGTCAAGAAATTTAAGCAATTGTATAATTTGGTTTCTATTCTAGGGAGTGGATATGCGCAATTTGGTCATTTCGATTTTGGTCCCATTTTTTCTTCATTTGGGGTAAATGAAGTCGAAAGTTTTCGATTGCGAGTAGGAGGTAGAACTTATTTTGGACCTAATGATGCTTGGCGATTGCAAGGATATACGGCTTACGGTTTTGGTGACAATAAATTCAAATATGGACTTTCTGGGAAATGGATGATTGACAAGGTAAACAGAATTATTTTGTCTGGTGGGAATAGGAGAGATGTGGAGCAAATTGGCGCAAGCCTAACCACTACAAACGATGTTTTGGGAAGAAGTTTTGCTTCGTCTGCATTGTTCACGACTGGCAGCAACGGAAAATTGACCAATATTAATTTAAGCAATGTTGCTTTCGAAATAGAACCTGTAAAGAATTTGACTTTTCAAACCGGATTTTCGTATCGAACATTAATATCGGCTTCATCAAGTTTTAGTTTGGATTATTATGTAGATGCTGCAAATACGATTACCAAAAGTGATGTGAAACAATCCGAAGTTAATCTGCAAGTTGAATATACACCCAATAGGAAAACTATTGGTTTCGGGGTCGAAAGAGATTTGGTTGATAGCCCATTTACTCGATTTTTTGTCAATTACAGTCACGGTTTCAAAGGTTTGCTTAATAGTGACTTTAAGTATGAAAAACTGCAGTTGTATTACAAACAACCCATAATTGTTGGGCCATTGGGTCGCACAAATATAATTGTAGAATTAGGTAAAACCTTTGGTACAATTCCTTTGGGGTTAATGAGTGTTATTCCTGGAAACCAAACTTATTTTACCATTGACAATACTTTTAGCAACTTGAATTTCTATGAGTTTGTCACTGATCAATATGCAACTTTGCAATGGAACCATAATTTTCAAGGGAGAATTTTTTCTAGAATTCCTTTTATGCGAAAGCTGAATTGGAGAGAAATTATCGAAGTAAAAGGTGTTTATGGAACCATTTCAGATGCTAATCGAGCCATTAATGCTTCGGGATTAATTTACAAAGCACCCGAAAAACCGTATTGGGAATACAGTGCAGGAATTGGAAATATATTCAAGGTTTTCCGAATAGATTTTTCTTGGAGAGGTAATTATAGAAACCTACCAGACACAAATAATTTTAGTGTAAAAGGTTCCTTCGGTTTTTATTTCTAGGATGCAAAAAGCTGTTGAATATCTCTCTAAGAAAGATGCTATTTTCAAGCTTATTATAGATAAGTATGGTTTGCCAATAATTCCAAAACGTCCTGAGGGTTTTGAAACTTTGGTGTTATTAATTCTAGAACAACAGGTTTCTATTGATTCAGCGAAATCTACTTTTCAAAAATTAAAAGCTAAAGTGCAAAACTTCATTCCTGAAAGCTTAGTTTCTTTGGATGATGAAGAATATAGAAATCTTGGTGTAAGTAGGCAAAAAACTTCCTATATAAAAGCATTGTCGCATTCGATAATCAATAATCATATAGATCTAAAAAGCCTTTCAAGTATATCTTCACAGCAAGTTCGCGAAAAACTTATCAAAATCAAAGGAATTGGTAACTGGACAATTGATGTGTATTTAATGTTTTCACTTCAGGCGCCAGATATAATTCCACTTGGTGATATTGCAGTTGTAAATACAATTAAGGAGTTGTTAAACATTCACGATAGGCAAGAAATGGAAGCTTATATATTAAAATGGAGCCCTTATCGTTCTATAGCTACATTTTTATTGTGGCATTATTATCTTCAAAAACGAAATAGAAAAGTAGAATATTAATTTTCAACTCAAAATTGAAACAGATGATATTGTTAGTTTTTTTATAAAATAGTATTGTCAATAAAATTTATATTTGCAAAAAATAATTCAAATGATTTTTGATAAAATAAGCAATTGGCTTACTCATACCGAACAATATTTTTTCACTTATCAAAAAGGATTTTTCTTCCTGTCTTATTTATCAAACAGTCCTCAATTAGTTGTAGAAAGTTCTAAAAAACTCCCTTTTATTAAGGTTGATGAGGAAAATCAAATGTTTTTTTCTGACAATCCGTTTGTAAAAACAACGGTGCAATATATGGAACTAGAAAAAGGCTTGTGGGTATTGAATTCTAGAGTTAAGTATAAAAACAATGTGTCTTTCAAACCGATTTATGATTCGACAATGGAGGCGGATTATTATTGTTTTACAATAAATATTGTAGAAAATAATTTTAGCACTAAATTTTATGAATTTGATAATTTTAAAATAGAGGACAAATCAATATCATTTTTAAAACCCAAAAAGGATTTTATCAATTGTCATTTTAAAGGTTCGTTTGAAAACCAATATATTATTTATTTTAATGAAGAATGGGCAAAAAACAATTTGCTTTCTATTTCTAATTTATCTCCGGAAGTAATTAATTTATTTGAAGATGATACTATAGGTTTTGTGAATTACAAATTCAACGAAAAGATTTTTGAAAAATGCATTCATAATTTTAATGAAATTTTCAAAGAACACAAAAAACCTAACTTATTAGAGTTGAAAAAAAACACCTATAAGTTTTTTGATATTTTTATAAACTCAATAGATGAATTACAAGCTTTAGATTCAAATACTTTAAGTTTAAAAGATAGGCGAAAATTAAGAAAAATAGAGAATTTCTTAATAGATAATATTTATAATAAGTTTCCTGGTATTGTGTTGATTTCAAATGAGTATCAAATATCTCCTACTAAACTAAAAAAAGATTTCAAAGATTTATTTGGTGTTTCTATTTTTAAATATTTTCAAGCAAAACAAATGGATTTGGCTTTGGATTTATTAAAACAAAACGATTTATTAATTAAAGAAATAGCTAATAAATTTCAATACGAAAATATGGGTAAATTTTCAAAAGCTTTTCAAAATCATCATGGTTTTTTGCCTTCAAAAGTTAATTCTTAGTAAAAAATTTAAAAATAATTTCCCATTCGGTCTTTTCGGGCTATTAGTGTCTTTTTGGGCTGCGGTTTTGTTCTAATGATTTTTAATTTTGCTTTTTTAATTATTAAAAATTTTTTGTTTCAAAAAAGGAGTAAAAAATAATTTATAAAAGCAATTGCTTTTTATTTAGTTTTATTTTCTATTGTCGAAATTACATATAATTATATTGGCATTTTTAAACCTAGTAATAATTTATTCTTTTCTCATTTTTGTTTTTGGTATGCTTGATGTTGGTGCGGTTCTTATATTTCTATAGTTGATTCGTACGAAAAAACGATTACTAGTATAAACTCCGTAATTAAAAATGGATTCCATTTTGAAGATTTTATAATGGATATCAATAATGGAACGGAAAGACTAAATCTCTTTTGATGTAAATTTTTTTAATTGAAAGAAAAATTGAGGTGTTGGAATTGTTTTGTGGGCGATGGGTTGTATTTATATTAAACTATGTACAAAAGTATTTATAAACAATATTTCTTTTTATTGGCTTCGGCAGTGTTATCTGCTTGGGCTTTTATGGATATGAATATATTTATCATATTGTTTTCTTGGGCACCATTTATATATGTTGTTTTAAATGAAAAAAATATTAAGTTAATCTTTTTTAAAGGTTTTGTATTTGGTTTTATTTACGGATTATGTTTATTTAACTGGACTCAAGTTTCTTTAAAAGATTATTCTACATTAGATGCATTTAGATTTTTAGTTCCATTTTTTCTTTCAATATTTTACGGGTTTATTTATTCTTTTTTTGCTATTGTTTTAAATGCTTTAAACAATATAAATTATAAAAAGAAATATTTAATCATCATTAATAATATAGCTTTTGCAGCTTCTTTTGTGATTATAGAGTCTGTTTTGTCCTATTTATATCAAGGTATTCCTTTTTTAAATTTAAGAATTGGTTTTGTGCTTGGTAAAAGTCTATATTTTTCGCAATTAGCTTCAATTGGAGGAGTCTCTATCCTTACTTTTATTATTATTTTAACCAATGTTTTTATTGCTGATTTAATAAAATCTAAAAATAAAATTGATTTAATAGGTGCGTTTTTTGTAGTTTTTTTTAGTATTACTTTAGGGTTTGTTTTGTTTTCAACTTATGAAAATGAGAGCAACAAATCAATAAAAGTAAGTGTTGTTTCGGGTAATATAAATCCAAAAGTAAGCTGGAGTGAAACTACAGGAAACATTCTCGCTTCAAATTATTTTTCAATTTGCAATGAAGCCACAAAAAACAATCCAGATTTTGTATTGTGGCCAGAATCAGTGTTTCCATGGGTTTATGAAGGGAATGATGATTTAATTAAAAAATTATTAAAAATTAATAACAATCAAAACTCAAATACAATTCATGTTTTTGGTTTAAATTCTAAAATTAATAATTCAAAAAATGAAATAGCAAATTCAGTCTTATTTATCAATAAAGAAAATAAAAAAGTTGCTACTTATTATAAAAACATATTGTTAGAATGTTTTGAAAAACCATTATTTGATAAATTTCAAATTCCATTTGCGTATAGTGAAAAATGTACTTATGCAAAAACAGGGAAACCAAATCCCGTGGATTCAAAATTTGGAAAGGCAGGAATTTTAATTTGTAACGAATCAATTGAAGAAAATTTTGTAAACAGGCAAGAAAGCAATGGAGCTAATTTCTTTTTTGTGATTGCAAATGATGGTTGGTTTAAAGACACTTACATCAGTTTACATCATTTTTATATAGCACGTATTCTTGCGGCAGAAACGAGGAAAGATTTTGCAATAAGTAGTAATTGTGGTTATAATGGTTTCATAAAATCCTCAGGAGAAATAGTCTCTATGGAAAAATCTGAAAATCCTCTATCTATATCCCAAAAAATTAACGATAATAAATCTCAAACAATTTATTGTAAAAACCCCTTTTTATTTATTTCAATATTAATTTTATTTATCTCAACAAATTTAATAATAACCCCAAAAACAAATGATTATGATTAAAAAATTATTCCTCTTTTTATTATTGACAAGTGGTTTGTCAACTATTGCTTCTCCATCTTTTCAACAAACTGCTTATAGATGGCGAAATGATGATGGAAACGAAACCACAGCAACTTGGAAAGCAAATACAAATACAGCTTCAGTTGTTGATTTTATAAATTCTCCAATAAGATTAAGATTTCAAGTTGGTGAAACTGTAGGCATGGCAGGAGGTGCTCTTGCAACACAGTTATTGCAATATAGTAAAAATGGTGGGGCATACGTAACAATAACTGAGTCAAATACAAATGACTTTAGGTTTGTAAATTCAAGTTTTATTTCAGATGGAACTGCAACAACACAACAAATTCCTTCAGGATCATTTTTTGGTTCAGGTTTGTTTAGGTCTAATAGTTCTTCTATAAATGTAAACATAGGGGCTTCAAATGTAACGGAATTAGAGTATTGTATTGTTCCAACCTCAAATTATGACAATACAGCTACATACACTTTTCAAATTGCAAGTTTGAGTGCATATAGTCAGAATGCTACACTTTCACCAAATCCTAGTTATTGTACTACTCCAAAACCAACAATAACGAATATTGTTTTGTTTAATTTGAATCAAACGGCAACTCCATTGGCTGCAACTGGTACAAATTTATTATGGTACACAACACCTACAGGAGGAACGGGTTCTAGTTCTGCTCCAATTCCAAATACAACTGTTGCAGGAATTACGGAATATTATGTTTCGCAAACATTAAATGGATGTGAAGGGGGACGTGAAAAAATTAAAGTTTTTGTAAGTGCACCTAATTCAACTGGAAAATCGTTGCACTTTGATGGAATAAATGATAGAATAAATGTTCAAAACTATGATTTAACTACAACTAATAATTTTACAGTTGATTTTTGGGTAAAACCAGAAAAAGCAATTAACATTCAATCAGAAAGTACAACTGGAATTAGTGGTAGCGTAAATCAGTCTTATGCTTTGTTTCCTACTTTAATATCATTGTTTTCTAATTTTGATGACACACATGCTGGGGCTGGTATTTCAGTAGGAACAAATGGTGTTTGTGTTTTTGAACATGCCTCAGGATATTTACCTTGTTTATTGTCTTGGACTGGAGCAATTACTGATTGGACACGAGTAACTGTAGTTTACACAAACAAACAGCCAAGTTTATATATTAATGGGGCGTTAGTACACACAGGATTAACTTCTCCAAAAAGTTTTGTTCATGCTCCAACTAGAGATTTTGGAGGCTCGGATAATAATATTCATGCTGGATACGGGCCTTTTAAAGGGTCAATAGATAGGTTATATATATTAAACGATATAAATATTCCATCTACAACTTGTGAGCCTAATCCTAATTCGACTAATGTAGTTGCTTTTTATAACTTTAATCAAGGAATTGATTCGGGGAATAACTCAAGTGAAATATTTGCAATCGATAATACAGGAGTTTACCACGGTGATTTAATTAACTTTGATTTAAGTGGAACTACATCTAATTGGTTAGGTGGCTCAACAACTAATCAATTGACAACTCCTCCAACAGCAATGTCACAAACTTTTTGTGTTAGTGCTACTGTAGCAGATTTAATCCCTGCATCAAGTGCTACAATCAAATGGTATAATCAATTAATAGGAGGTGTAGCAATGAATTCAACAGATTTAGTAACATCTGGTAATTATTTTGTAAGTCAAATTGATGGATCAGGATGTGAAAGTATTAGAGTTTTAGTTAGTGTAATTGTAAGTTCGGTACCAACAATACCTGTTGTGTCTACACCTGTAATATATGTTCAAAGCTCGATAGCTACGGCTTTAACAGCTTCAACTGGAGGCGAAGGTTCATTATGGTACACAACTGCTACTGGAGGAATAGGTTCTACTACTGCCCCGACTCCTATTACAACCGCTTTAGGTTCAACATCTTACTGGGTTTCTAGTGTCAATGTAAATGGTTGTGAGAGTGAAAGAGTTGAAATTGTAGTTACTGTAAATGCACCAATACCAGCTACACATTTAAATTTTTCTGGTGATGTAGAATATGTTAGTTTGCCTCCAACAGCAATTAATAATTTATCCTCAGGAACTATAGAAACATGGGTTTATGTAAACGGATTGGACAATCAAACCATTTGTGCTAAACAAAGTGATTTTGAAAATTCGTATGCTATTTTTTCTATTGGTGGAGGAAGTGCAGCAAACGGTAAAGTTTATTATCAATCAAAAAATGGTTCTTCAATAATTAGTTCTGCAACATTAGTAACTGGACAATGGTATCATTTAGCTGTTACATTTACAAGTACTCAAGCAAATTTATATATTGATGGGGTATTAGATAATACTGTAAATGCTGATTTTAGCATTCCTAATGATATAACTGTAACTGCTACATCAATTGGAGCTTGGTTAGGCAGTGGTGGTGGTCAATATTTTAATGGGAATATTGATGAATTTAGAGTTTGGAATAAAGTATTGAGTATTTCTGACATACAAAGTACTAAGGATTGTGAATTGCAATCTTCTGAAGTAGGTATTGTAGCTTATTATAAATTTAATCAAGGTAATAATAATTTTGATAATTCTGGGATTACAACTTTAACAGATGCTACTTCAAACGGATTTGATGGAACATTATCTAATTTTGGATTAACAGGATTAACTTCAAACTGGAAGTCAGGTTCCCCTGTGATAACTGGAAGTAATTGTGCTGTATTGAATACAAATAGTTTTGATATAAATTCTAATTTAAAATTATATCCAAACCCAACAAAAGAAATGATAAATATTGACTTTTATGAAGTGGAAGATGCTAATTTGGAAGTTTCAGATATGAATGGTCGTGTTTTGTTAACCCAAAAATTGAAAAACACATCAAACAAAATTGATATTAGAAATTTGGCTACTGGAATGTATTTGTTTACAGTAACTTCTGACAAAGGAACTGCTACAAGCAAAGTAATCAAAAATTAAAAGCAGTAATAGTTTTGCTATAAGGGCTTCGAGAAATCGAAGCCCTTTTTTGTTTTACGCTATTAAAAATATTTTTGTGAGTGCGAGTAAAATGTCAACTTGAGTGTCAATAAATTTGCAATAATAGGTTCGTTTTGATTTTATATTTAATAAAAATTGCTTTTGATTTTTCTATTGGATGCCGAAGTTGTTTTCAAAATCATTATAGATAAATGAGGTTTGCCAATAATTCCAAAACGCTTTCAGGGTTTCGAAATTTTGGTGTTTTTAATTCTAGAACAACTGGAATAGGAAGAGGTGTTTGTCAAAATTTAATTCAGAGATAATAAAGTTTTTTGTGTTTTAATAGCATATTGTTGTTTATTTTTGCGGTATTAAATTTAGAAAAAAAATGACAGCAGAAAAATTAAAATCTTTCGATGTGTTAATCGAAATACCCCGTGGAAGCAGAAATAAATATGAATATGACTTTGAGATAAAAAGAATGCGGTTCGACAGGATGTTGTTTTCTTCGATGATGTATCCTGCTGATTATGGGTTTATACCTGAAACTTTGGCTTTAGACGGAGATCCATTAGACGTATTGGTTTTGATAAATGAACCAACATTTCCAGGATGCGTGATTGAGGTAAAACCAATAGGTGTTTTTCATATGGCAGATGACAAAGGTCCTGATGAAAAAATTATTTGTGTTCCCGTTTCTGATCCAATATGGAATTCATTAGAAAATCTTTCCGATATTAATCCACATTTGTTAAAAGAGATAGAACATTTTTTTCAAGTTTATAAAGACCTTGAAAATAAAGTTGTAGATGTTGAAGGTTGGGGAGACTTAAGTGAAGCACATGCAATTATCACAGAATGTACCAAGCGTTTTAATCAAATTGAAAATAAACCTGATGGATTATTCAGTATAAAGTAATTTTTTTTCAAAAAAATAAATAAAAGAGCAATATTCAGAAATGAATATTGCTTTTTTATTTATAAGGTTTTGTTATATTTGCAACCAATTATTTAATAATTAACAATTTTAATATGAATACAATAATGATTTATCTGCCATTGTTAATGGCAGCAATTGGATTAGCTTTTATGGCTTACAAAAAAGCTTGGGTTCTAAAACAAGATGCTGGTGATGGAAAAATGAAAGAGATTTCAGAGCACATCTACGAAGGAGCATTAGCTTTTCTTAAAGCTGAGTATAGATTATTGTCGATATTTGTAGTTCTTGCAAGTGTCGTTTTAGCTGGTATTACTTTTTTACCAGGAACTTCAACTCATTTATTAATTGTTATTGCTTTTGTATTTGGAGCCTTTTTCTCAGCATTGGCTGGAAATATGGGAATGAAAATCGCAACAAAAACTAATGTAAGAACAACACAAGCAGCTCGTACAAGTTTGCCACAAGCACTAAAAGTTTCTTTTGGTGGTGGTACAGTTATGGGATTAGGTGTTGCTGGTCTTGCAGTTCTTGGATTAACAGGTTTCTTTATTTTATTCTTTAACTATTTTATGGGTGGAGTTTGGACTTCAACTGAAGATATGACTAAAGTTCTTGAAACATTGGCTGGATTCTCTCTTGGTGCTGAATCTATTGCTTTGTTTGCCCGTGTTGGTGGTGGAATTTATACAAAAGCTGCCGATGTTGGAGCTGATTTAGTGGGTAAAGTAGAAGCTGGAATTCCAGAAGATGATCCAAGAAATCCTGCTACAATTGCAGATAATGTTGGAGATAATGTAGGTGACGTAGCCGGAATGGGTGCTGATTTATTTGGTTCTTATGTAGCAACAGTTCTTGCAGCAATGGTTCTTGGAAACTATGTGATTAAAGATATGGGTGGAAACCTACAAGATGCTTTCGGTGG
>NZ_JAQTPQ010000152.1 GCF_028712645.1 Flavobacterium sp.
AAAAGGGAAAAATTCTAGTATAAATAACGTGTATTTTTGAAGTGTTATAAAACATATTATCAAATTCAGAAGCGAAACAATCTCCATTAATATATTCTTTTTTTAAAGAAGTTTTTTTATTTATAAGTATTGGCAAATATCCCATTTTTTTATTGTATTTAAAACAATTGGACTTTAACCGAAATATATATATATATATATATATATTAATGATAAAAAGGGGTGTTAATTTTTTATTTGCATATCCATTCTCCAAACCTACACCCTTTAAAAATCAATAAACATCAAAATGATAGCGGCAATGCACAAAATTAAAATAATGAGTTTCAATTTTTGGAGCTTTCATAAGTGCTACAAATTCATCTAGCGACACATCAAAATACTGATGAATGGCTTGAAGTTTAAACTCTATTTCGAGTATTTTTTGGATTTCGTCATATCTTACAGAGACAATGTTGCGGTCGTTTATGATGTATCGTGTCATTGTATTTTATTTTTTTTCAAAACTAAATCCAATAAAAAAATATTCCTTACGGGAAACCGTAAAGAGCAATAAAAATGCAATAAAAATGAAGGGAGATTTATATGAGTCCTAAATCTTTGGCAATAGCAATAAGATGTACCGTGTTGTTTGCCTTGAAAAAGTCTTTGAGTTTGCCTATTCTTTTTTCGATAGTCGATTTGCTATTGGGTTCAATGCCCAATTCTTTAAACTTTATATCCATTTTGTCTTGTGCAATTCCAAAGGAAAGTTGCTCGATAAGTTGGATGTCATAATTGTCTATTTCGTGTATGATTTTGTCTTGTAAGATGAAAGATAGATTAGGAGCAATGTAATTTGTATTTCCGTCAGAAACATATTGAATGGCTTTTTTGAGTTCTGGCAAACTATTCCTGCCTTTTAGAACAAAAGCATCAATATGTAAATGTTCAAAAAGTGCTTTAATGCGATAGGTTTTGTCTTCTACTGACAAGACGATAACTTTTATAGTAGGCTGTAATTGTTTAATTGCATTAATTAGTTCTTCACCTGAATTTAGAGTATTTGTTCTGTAATCTTCCTTGAAGGATAAATCGGTTATCAGTAGTTGGTAGGGATTATTGTCTAGTAGTGCTTTTTTTATTTTTAATAAAGCATCATCGCAATATTTTACACTGTCTTTTTCGAGGATATTTAATTCGTCAAGCGTGTTTGCAACAGCAATATTTATACTGTCGAGATCTTCTGCAAAGAGTACTTTTGAAAACATAATTTACAATTTCTAGTGAGGAAAAATAATTTTGGCTTTAAAGCCTTTGTTTAATTCGGTATCAAAAGTAAATGTTCCATTTATAGTTTTTATGCGGTTTCCCACATTTTGCAAACCATTTTTAAATTTTAATGTTTTTGGGCTTCCAATACCATTGTCGGAATAGTTGATTTCGTATGTTTTTTCTATATTTTCAAAGCCTAAAACAACAATACTACATTGGCTGTGTTTTTTCATATTGACTAATAATTCTTGTATTATGCGATAGACAGTTATTTTTGTTAATTTTTTAGTATTGCTCCAGTTTATAGCTTCATAGTTTTTGATAATTACGTTGGTTTTGTTATTGTTAAAACCAGAAATGAGCATTAATAAATTTTCTTTGAAGTACTCACCAGTATCAATTTCACTATTTTCTAATGAAATGTTTCTTGTTCTGGAATAAATAGTGTCTAAATTGTTGAGCAATTTTTCTTTGTTTTGTTCAGAAGATAAATCTTGTGTTTCGGCAAAAGACATTGCTTGATAAACGTCGTTTGCCAGCTCGTCGTGCAATTTTTTTGAAATTCGGGTTTCGGTGTCGTAAGCGGTTTGAATTTTTTCTTTTTTGTTTATCGCTTTAAAAAAAGAATAGATAAAAAGGGTTGACAATGTGCCAATAATAGTTATAAAAATCAAAATCAAATTACCGTTTTTTTGTTGCTCCAATTCAAGAGCCGTTTCTGATTTTTGAGTTTTTAGTATAAGATTTTCTTCCTTGTCTTGCTTGGAATCATATTTCATTTTGGCAAACTGATTTTTCTCTTTTTGCCTAACTTTGGAAATACTGTCATTGATTTGGATGTATTTTTCGGAATAGACTTTCGATTGATTGCCAGTTTGAGTATGTATTAATAATGCTAATGATTCCAATCGGTCGTCAACATTATTAGCTTTTGTTGCTTTTTCATAAGCTAATCTAGCATAATTGTTGGATAATCTTGGATTGGTTTGTTTATAATATTTGGTAAGATGAAGATAACTTGCTGCCATTCCCCAGTTATCCTTTATTTGTTTTTTTATTTTTAAGGCTTGATTCAAATAGTCAATTCCTTTAGAATTACCCACTTTGAAGTAAGAATATCCTAAATTATCAAGTGCTTTTGAAAAGGGTGCAGGATCGTTTATAACTTCTTTTTTTGAAGTCAAAGGAAGAAGGATTTGTATAGCTCGGTTGTAATCTTGCTTGGCCATATATACTACGGCAATGTTGTGTTTAATTTTTAATTTTCGAATTTCATCGATGTTTAAATTTAGACCCTTTTTATAATAATAAAGGGCATTGTCATAGTCAAACAGTTTCAAATAAACAATCCCAAGTAAATTATAAATGGAAGATTCGTATGAGGGATCCATCGTTTTATTTAAAAAAGGGAGGGCCTCAATGGCGGTGGTTTCACTCCCAGAATAATCTCCTTGATTTTGTTGAATTTCCGACATTCTTGCCAAAGAATAGATAATTCTGGTGCTGTCGGTCTTTACATCACAGAGGGATTTTGCTTTGTTGTGATAATAGAAGGCACTATCATATTTCACATTTTCAAGAGATTTGTCGCCAAGGTCAATGAGACGATCAATTTCTATTAGATTATTCTTTTTATCGAGTTGGTTTTTTTGTTTTTCCTCACAGGAATACAATGACAAAAAGATGGCTAATAAAATGTAAATCGGGAAATGGACTTTTTTGAGTATCATTTCCCGAAAATACAGAAATTTATTAAATAAAAATAAATCAGTTTAAATAAATTGCATTGAGATTATGGTTTAATAGGAGGGAGAGGATTAAGAGGGTCACCAGAATCATCCGCTACCACTTTTACTACATTATTGCTTGGGTTTGTTTCTGTTGTATCATTAGTACAGGAAACCATAACAATGCTGGCGATGACATACATCGATACTAAAATTATCCTTTTCATTTTTTTGGAATTAAAAATTAGACATAGTTTGGGCAGTCCGATATTGAAATCGAATCCTAGCCTGAGCTGAAAGCCATTAAAAACGGACTGCTCTTTTGCTTTTTTTGGGAAGTGAAGTGTGCTGAAACAGAATATCAGGATTTATACTTCCCGGATAAATTTGACATACTGTTTAGCGACACTTTTTTAGAACTAGTTTCGTACATTTGTCTTGATTGCATTTCAAAACAAGAACTAATTCCGAGGCAAAGGAATGTGGTTTTTGAGTGACTATTGGCAACGGATTCCAATCATTCCGATGATTCCGAACAATTCCAAATGATTCCGATTAATTCCATAAATGCTATGAATAAGAATACTATCGATGATTATAAAAAGGCTGTAAAAGCTAAATATGAAGAAGCTAAAACACGAAAGTTTTCAGAGTTTTTGTTGAAACCTTCTCCTGCCGAATTGAAAAATTTATGTTTATTATTGTTTGATTTAGGAATCAGCAAATTGGATCAAGAAATATTGGATCGGTTTTTTGAACTTAATGATAAATCTAGCAAGCAGAAACAGATAGAAAATTTTGATGTGGACAAATTAAAACCAATCAGTAATTTTCTAAGAGGAAAAACAGAAGCAACTAGAATTGTAAATTTGGATTTTATTGCAGTTTTGGTCGATTTTAATCCAAGACCTTACAGGAAATTTATTTTGCGAAACAATGAGAAATTGACAGAGAAATTGACAGAGGTTATTGCAATAAATGAGATTGTAAATAAAGAAGGAAGAATAGAGGTAGAGGATAAAAAGGAGATAGTAATTTTTGAGCAATTTAAAAAGAAGAGTGTTGCAAAGAAATTAGCTTTTGCCGTGATTCCTTTGTTTGTTTTTGGTGCTGCGGGTTATGGTGTCAAAAACATTTTTTTTCGAGACAAGAATTGTATGGTTTGGGTCAAAAACCATTATGAAGCGGTTGAATATGATAAAGTGAAAGATACTGCCGAAGTTTGTCCGTTCAATCAAGGGTTATTGGACAATTTTAAAAAAATATCCGTTTGCGACACGACTACTTTTTTTAAAAATGGAGCTATTGACAATCCTTTAGTTTGGTATGGGAAATCTCCAAATAAAAAAGAATATGAGTATTTTAATCAACCAGGATTACATCCCGAAACAGGAAAAACATTGAAGCCTATAACGAAATATATTATTGAGAAGCACATTCTCAAAAAATGATGAATCGTTTATATCTTGAGGATAAGACTATTTTTTTATTTTACTGTAATAAAAATATAAAATACTTTTCCTGTCCCATCGAGGTATGTTTTTTATAAAAAAAAATGAAATGATGTTTTCTGGAATATCCAGATATATATTTTATTCCAATTTCGGCTCCCTCTCCTTTGGAGAGGGCTGGGGTGAGGAAACAAAAAGTCCCAACCTTTCGATTGGGACTTTTCTATAAGTAAGTAATCTTAAATTGAGTTGATAAAACGTTTATTTTACTTTATTAAGTATGGCTTTGAAAGCTACTGGATGATTCATCGCTAAATCGGCAAGAACTTTACGGTTCAATTCGATGTTATTAGCTTTGCATTTCCCAATAAATTGTGAATAAGACATTCCTTCTAATCTAGCTCCAGCGTTGATACGTTGAATCCATAAAGCACGGAAATTTCTTTTGTTCACTTTTCTGTCACGGTAAGCATAGCACATTGCTTTCTCAACCGCATTTTTAGCAACTGTCCAAACGTTTTTACGACGACCAAAGAAACCTTTGGCTTGCTTCATTATCTTTTTTCTTCTTGCTCTTTTAGCAACTGAATTTACTGATCTTGGCATAATTTTTCTGTTTTTTTGTAGCAGGCGTCCCGAATTTAATCAAGGGAACTTAAGGCCATACTCCAAGGTTATTTTAATTTTTTTTAACCTAAAGAATGTTTTTCTTCCTTTCCTTCTCCCTCTCCTTTGGGGAGGGCTGGGGAGGGGATTATAGAATTCTTAATTGTTGTTTGATGCTTTTCATATCTGTAGAGTGAACTAGCGCTGAGTGTGTCAAAGCTAATTTACGTTTTTTAGATTTCTTGGTCAAGATATGACTTTTGAAAGCATGCTTTCTTTTAATCTTTCCAGAACCAGTAACTTTAAAACGTTTCTTGGCGCTAGATTTGGTTTTCATTTTAGGCATTTTTTCCTAGTGTTTTAATTTATTCTTACTTACTTATTTTCCCATCCCCAGCCCTCCCCGAGGGGGAGGAAGCCGAGAAGTGATATGTTATTCTCCTTTGAACTCTTATGAGTTTCTTCTCCCCTCCTTCGGAGGGGTCGGGGGAGGATTATTTCTTTTTCTTTGGAGCAATAAACATAATCATTCTCTTTCCTTCAAGAACGGGCATCGCTTCCACTTTTCCAAATTCTTCAAGATCTGTAGCTAATCTCAATAACAAGATTTGACCTTGGTCTTTATAGATGATTGAACGTCCTTTAAAGAAAACAAACGCTTTCAATTTAGAGCCTTCTTTCAGAAATTTTTCTGCATTTTTTCGTTTAAATTCGTAATCGTGCTCATCAGTTTGAGGACCAAAACGAATTTCTTTTACTACAATTTGAGTAGATTTTGCCTTTAGCTCTTTTTCGCGTTTCTTTTGCATATAAACGAACTTTTTATAGTCCATTATTTTACAAACTGGCGGTTCAGCATTGGGCGAAATTTCAACTAAATCTAGTTCAAATTCGTCGGCTAATCTTAGTGCTTCGGAAAGTTTAAAAACTCCTGGCTCAATATTTTCACCCACAAGCCTTACTTCTTGTACTCCACGGATAAGGTTGTTTATTCTGTGGGCGTCCTTTTTTTCTACTCGAGGTTGATAACCTCTATTGCTTCTTATTGCTATGGCTTTATAATTTAAGTTAAACTGTAAATGTTTTTAATGTTTTGCCTATTTCTTCGTTTACAATTGCAGCAAATTCCTCAATTGTAACTGTAATGTTGCCTTTTCCTTCTTGTCCGTGACGACGTATGGATACGGTTCCATTTTTCTCTTCTTCCTCGCCTACAATCAACATAAACGGGGTTTTCTGCATTTCTGCATCTCTAATTTTTCTGCCAATTGACTCGTTTCTATTGTCAATTAGGGCGCGAATTTCGTGATTTTCTAGCAGACTTAAAACTTTTTTTGCATATATTTCATATTTCTCGCTCAAACACAATATTATAGCCTGTTCTGGCATCAGCCAAAGCGGGAATTTTCCTGCTGTGTGTTCAATCAAAATAGCGATAAAACGTTCCATCGATCCAAAAGGAGCTCTGTGAATCATAACCGGGGTATGCAATTGATCATCAGAACCTTTGTAAGTCAGTTCAAAACGTTCTGGCAAGTTGTAATCTACTTGAATAGTTCCCAATTGCCATTGTCTGCCCAAAGCATCTTTGACCATAAAATCTAGCTTCGGACCATAGAAAGCAGCTTCTCCATAAGCGACAACAGTTTTCAATCCTTTGTCGGCAGCGGCATTGATAATCGCATTCTCTGCTTTCTCCCAGTTTTCGTCGCTTCCAATGTATTTTTCCCTGTTTTCTTGGTCACGCAACGAAATCTGTGCTGTAAAGTTTTCGAACCCTAACGAACCGAAAACATAGAGCACCAAATCAATTACATTTTTGAACTCTTGGTCTAATTGGTCAGGAGTACAAAAAATATGTGCATCATCCTGAGTAAATCCACGTACGCGAGTCAAACCGTGCAATTCGCCACTTTGTTCGTAGCGATATACAGTCCCGAATTCAGCATAACGTTTTGGTAAATCTTTGTATGACCAAGGTCTTACATTGTAAATTTCGCAGTGATGTGGACAGTTCATAGGTTTCAACAAAAATTCTTCTCCTTCGGCTGGAGTATTTATTGGTTGAAAACTATCAGCACCATATTTAGCATAATGTCCTGAAGTCACATAAAGTTCTTTTTGTCCAATATGAGGAGTAACCACTTGTTCGTAACCTGCTTTCTTCTGAGCTTTTTTCAAAAACTGCTCTAGCCTATCGCGCAAAGCAGCTCCTTTAGGTAACCACAATGGCAATCCTTGACCCACTTTCGCCGAGAAAGCAAACAATTCCAATTCTTTTCCTAGTTTTCTGTGGTCGCGACGTTTCGCCTCTTCCAACAATTCTAAGTATTCGGTTAAGTCTTTTTGTTTTGGAAATGAAATTCCATAAACACGAGTCAATTGTTTGTTTTTTTCATCACCACGCCAGTATGCTCCAGCTACACTCATAATTTTCATTGCCTTGATGATACCAGTATTCGGAATATGACCACCGCGACATAAATCGGTAAAAGTGGAGTGGTCACAAAAAGTAATCGTTCCGTCCTCAAGATTCGTAATCAATTCGGTTTTGTAAACATTGTCTTTGTAAACTTCCAAAGCTTCCGCTTTAGAAACAGGACGGAGTTTAAATTCGTGTTTCTCTCTCGAAATTTCTAAAACGCGATTTTCAATCTTTTTAAAATCGGCTTCTGTGATTTTTTGGTCTTCAAAATCTACGTCATAGTAAAAGCCATTCGATATTGCAGGTCCAAGTGTCAATTTAATCCCAGGATACATTTCTTCAAGAACCTGTGCCATCACGTGTGAAGTCGAATGCCAAAAAGCTTTTTTGCCACCTTCGTCATTCCAAGTATATAATATAAGACTGCCATCCGTCATCAAAGGGGTTATGGTTTCCACAATTGTACCATCAAAAGAAGCTGAAATTACATTTCTGGCAAATCCTTCACTAATGCTTATTGCAACATCCATCGGAGTTACTCCTGCTGCAAACTCTTTAACTGACCCGTCGGGCAAACTAATCTTAATCATTGTTTTTAATTTTGTGAATGCAAATATAACGCATTACTAAAATACATACAATATATATGTGCAAGTTTATATATTATATATAAGACTGGTTTTTTTTCTAGGAGCTATCTCCCGCTATCCGCTACAATCTTTTGTGCCGAACCCCGGCACAAAAGGATTTCCACTACTATCGGGGCTATGTCATTTGGTTTTCATAAAGAATATATAGTACAGAAGTAT
>NZ_JAQTPQ010000153.1 GCF_028712645.1 Flavobacterium sp.
GGTTTCATAATACAATGGATTGGTAAATATTTTGATATACGAATCCAAATTGAAATGGTAAATCACTTTCCCAAAATCATCGGTTGTCAAAACACTTTGCGTCAAAATAAAGCAATAGGGCAATACCAAAAACAGGAACAACCACAGTAAAAGTGGCGTCAATAAGATGTATTTGTTTGCTTTTTTCATTTCTAATTTCCTTTTTATGAAACACAGCAAATACATTATTAATGTATTTACAATTTCTCTTTATCCTGCAAGGTTTTTTTAAACCTTGTAGGTATTCATTCTATCAAATAGACCTACAAGGTTTAAAAAACCTTGCAGGTACACCTCTATTTTATCTAATAAAAATCAAAAACTGCTGTAGCCATTCTTTTTGTGATTTGGCCGTCTTTCAAAGTTTCTGATAAAATCAATTTTTGAGCGGTTTCATTATCCAAAACTTCGTCCATCGAACGAATATCTCCACACGGAACATTATTATTTTTCAAGTCTGCTAAAAGTGTTTCGCTATCAAATTTCGAAAATGCTTCTGCCAATATTTTCCCCAATTCCATTCGATTTTTAACACGCAAAGCATTGGTTTTAAACAAATCTGAATCGTCATCCTGAGCTTGTCGAAGGACAAAATTCAGACATTTACAAAGTGATGCAAATTGCTTGTCATTCCCAACGGCAAGCACAATTGCTTTTCCTTCATTCGTATAAAATGTTTCTCCATAAGGAGCAATATTCGGATGCAAACTTCCCATTCTTTGCGGAATTTCTCCACCCATTAAATAGTTTGTCGCCTGATTTGCCAATGATGAAAGCGCCGCATTATATAACGAAATATGCGCCGTTGAACCCAAACCTGTTTTGGATCGTTGCAATAAAGCCACCAATATTGCCTCTTTCAACTGATGCGCTGCCAAAACATCTATCAATGCAATTGGCATTTTTAATGGTATTCCGTCCGCTTCTCCATTGATAAACATAAAACCGGCTTCGGCTTGCATCACCACATCAAAGGCTGGAGTTTCATCTTCAATACCGTAACCGCTAATTTGGGCATAAATCAGTTTTGGAAATTTTTTGCGCAAAGCAATCGCATCCAATCCTAATTGTTTGGCGGATGAAGGCTTGAAATTGGAAATCACGACATCTGCCGAAGCAATATGATTCAACACCATTTCGAAATCATCAGCCTTTTTTAAATCTGCCCAAATAATAGTTTTGTTGTAATTCACACTACTATAATAGGCAGATTGTGTATTTTCCTTTTCTGATTCCAAACGCCAACTGCGCGTTACATCTCCATTATTTGAAGGATTTTCAACTTTTAGAACATTTGCGCCGAGTTCGGCAAAGAACATTCCAACAGCAGGACCCGCCAAAACTCCAGCCAGTTCAACTACTTTTAAATCAGCAAATAATTCTTGTTTTAACATTTAAATAACTTAGAATAACCAGTTAGAGTTAACGATATTAATTCTTATTGAAAAATTAAATATTCTTAAAAAAATTAAAATAGTTTTATCTTGAAACCATTAAGATATTAAGGTTCATTAAGAGTTATAACTTAATTTTCTTAAGATCTTAATGGTTTAAAAAACATAATAAAAATTATTGATTTTTTACTTCGCTCCAAATTTCGTTGTAACGTTTTCTGTTTTTAACAGGCTGCCAGAAATTCAAGGTTTTGAACATAGAATCCATACTTGCCACGTCCATCAATTTTTGAGTTTCCGGAGTCAAAAGTGCGTTTGCTTCTGGATTAGAAACATAATATTGGGTGAATTCAGCTACTTGAGCCATAACTTTTGGAGAAGAAACATAGTCTAACCAAAGTTGCGCCAATTGTTTGTTTTTAGCATCTTTCACAATCATTAAACGGTCAATCCAACCAGTTGCTCCTTCTTTTGGAATCACCGATTTGATGTTCATTCCTTGTTTGTTCAAATTGGCTGGAGTCAAAGGCCAACCCACAGCAGCAACGATTTCTTTATTTTTGAAAAGGTTATCTAATTCACCTGCAGAAGCCCAGTTTTTACGAACTTGAGGTTTCATTGCAACCAGTTTTGCTTTACAAGCAGCCAATTGCTCTTCGGTCATATTGTACAAAACGGATTGATCTGTTTTGTCGTAACCCAACATTTGTGCAGCCAAATAAATAGTCGAAATATCATCATACAACGCGATTTTTCCTTTGTATTTTGGATCCATAAACAACTCCCAAGAAGTTGGAACTTCTTTAATCACATCGGCATCATAGATTAAATAATCTGGTCCCCAAGTGAATGGCATTCCATACGTTTTTCCGTCTTTTTGAACATCTTTCATTCCCACAAGAACTGGTGAAAGTGATTTCCAAGCCGCAATTTGACTTTCATCAATTGTTTCAACCAAACCAGATTCAACGATATAACCAGCAACATCAGACGATGGCGTGATTACATCATAACTAGAACCACCACCACTTTGTAATTTAGAAACCAATTCATCCGAAGAACCAAAATAAGTTCCTTTGACAGTAACTCCGTATTTTTCTTCAAATACTTTGGTAAACGACGCATCAGCATAGCCTTCCCAAGCCAAAATATTCAAGGTTGACCCTTTTAGCTCAGCTAAATCTACCGTTTTAACTTCTTCCTTTTTTTTGCCACAGCTCGAAACCAAGCCAGTAATTACTAATAATGATACTACGATTTTTTTCATTTGTTTTGGTTTTTGTTAATAGAAAAATAGTTTAAATTTGGTCAGAGACCTTTTATCACATCCTCAAAGTCAGAGACTTTGCGGAGCATTTTTCGAATATTTTTTTAATGATTCTCACTCAACTTCGTGTTTGAATCCAAAGGCCAATACATCAAAACGGAGCAATTTCCGCTGCGTGGATCGTCTAAATAATCGAATAATGGTTCTACCAAAATAAAGCCACATTTGGTTTGAGCCGTAACCGTTGGATCAATAATTTCACCTTTGATTAATTTGTCGCAATATTCTGCAATGTTCATTTGGTCTTTCACTTTATCAAATCCAATAGGCATTCCTGCTGTCATTTGACCTTTAGTTCCCATTGCTCTGGCTACTTCCTGACGCGCATTATAGATTTCTCTTCCAATTCCTTTTCCTTGATAATCAGGATGAACAGAAACATCTAAACCGTAAAGCCAATCTGATTTTGGGTCGTGTGTTCCCAACCATAAATTATCCGAAATCTCCAAGAAAGTATGATGTCCTTTGTGGTAATTTTGCATCAAAGTTGTTGTGGCTGCAATAACTCTATCGCCGTCTAAAACAATCATTTGCCCTTCAGGGAAAATCTCAATATGGCGTTTGTATTGTGCCTCGGTCATTAGTTCTTCTTCCGATAAGGTTGGAAAAACAATTTTTTGAAGTTCCGCTTCTTGTTTTGCATACTCTGGAGTTGCTGTTTGCAAAATGTATTTGCCTAAAATTTCTTTTTTCATAATTTTTATTTTTATTGAACGCTGATGAAACGGATTTGCTTCGCAAAAACACAGATAAAAACGGATTTTTTTAATCTTTAATTTTTTTAACCTAAATGCTCACGACATATTTCCGTAACTGATTAATTTTAATTCTAAGTATTCTTTCAATCCTTCGGAACCCGATTCGTGACCAATTCCGCTACTTTTTATTCCTACGAAAGGCAATTCGGTTCCGTGAGCAGCCCATTCGTTGATGCCAACCATACCAAATTCCAAATTTTCAGCATAGAAATTAGCGGTCTTAATGTGATTTGTAAACACATAAGAAGCCAAACCATATTCGGTGTCATTCGCCCATTCCAATACTTGTTCTTTTGTTTCAAAAGGAATCACTATCATCAATGGTCCAAACATTTCTGTTTTGATAAAAGCCTGATTTTGTCTGGCTTCAATTAAAGCCGGATGAACGAAAAATCCTTTTTCCGAAGCTTCTCCTCCAATATGAATTGTTGCGCCTTCGCTTTTTGCTTTTTCGAGCATTGCCAAGGAATGCTTTTGCTGCGTTTTATTAATTAATGGTCCAACAAAATCAATATCTCCACCATTAATTCCAGTTTTCAGTTTCGAAATGTCTTCTTTTACAACAGAAACAAATTGATTGAAGATACTTGAATGCACGTAAAAACGTTGTGGAGAAACACAAACCTGACCACAATTTCTTAGTTTGGCAACAATTGCCTGATGTGCAATCGCTTCAACATCTACATCTTTTTCGATGATTACCGGTGCGTTTCCTCCCAATTCAAGTGATAATTTGGTTGATGTTTTGGATGCGCCATCCATCAGAATTTTTCCAACTCTAGTACTTCCTGTAAAACTTATTTTTTTCAGCAAAGGATTTTCTATCATTTCGATTCCAGTAGAAACTGGTTCTGTATTAATTAAGTTGAAAACTCCTTTTGGAATTCCTGCTTCGTGCAACGCTTTTGCCATATTAAAACTGGACAAAGGTGTAAATTCAGAACCTCTCATCACCACACTACAGCCAGCAGCCAAAGCAGCAGCAACCGCTCTTGCAGGATTATAAGCAGGAAAATTCCAGGCCGTAATCACTCCAACAACGCCCAATGGCTGATAAATTACCATAGAACGCTTGTCGATTCTGCTTGACGGAATCACTCTACCGTAACTGCGTTTTCCTTCTTCGGCGTACCATTCAAAAAGGTTGGCTGAAACCTGCCATTCTCCACGAGATTCGAGCATTGGTTTTCCTGTTTCCAAAGAAGTTTCTTTGGCGAAAGCCTCAGCATTGGCACGCATATAATCGGCTGCTTTTTTTAGAATTTCGGCTCTAAAATAAGGCGTTGTGTTTTTCCAACTTTTGAAAGAAGCATCGGCTGCAGCAATTGCTTTTTTACAATCATCAGCATTTCCGAAAGGAACTTTGTCTAAAATTGCTTCGGTAGAAGGGCTTTGCAAATCCCAAGTTGCACCATCAATTGCATCGCACCATTCTCCGTTTATATATTGTTTTCTCATTTTGTTTGTTAAAAATTGTACGCTGATAAAACGAATTTTAAAATTTATAAATGTCAGGATTAAAAATTTCCATATAAATTTCAGGTTTTGGTAAACTCCTGAAATTATATTTTTCATACAACCATCTAGCGGTTGAAGTTAATAACACCCATCTTCTTAATCCTTGTAAGTCTGGATGTTTCATTACTTCATCCATAAGTTTTTTTGAAAGCCCTCTCCCACGATAGTTTTCCAAAATATAAATATCTCCTAAATATGCAATTGTTGAAAAATCAGAAATCACTCTGGCAAATCCAATCTGTTTATCTTCAAAAAAAAGTCCAAAATTCAAAGAATTTTCAACTGACTTTTTTACTTTTTCAATTGGAATATGATTACTCCAACCCGAATATTTTGATAAAAAATCGTGAATTGCAATAATATCCATTTTAGATTTGTCTGTTGTAATAAAGTATTCTCCAAAATTTATCTCAACTAATTCCATAGTTTCCTTTTTAGGATAAAACCTCTTTTATTGTTCCTTCTAAAATAGCCAATCCTTTTTCTAAAATTTCGTCCTCAATAAATAAAGGGCTTAATATTCGAATGCAGTTCCCATAGGTTCCAGAAGTGATAACAATTAATCCTTTTGCAAGGCATTTATCGACAATTGCTTTTGTTGAAACTCCATCTGGAAGTTGCGTTTCTGGATTAAAAAATTCGATAGCTAACATTGCTCCCAAACCACGAACATCAGTAATGTTTTTAGGATATTTTGACATCAATTCGTTGAACTTTTCGCGAACCACTTTACCTACTTTTTCGCCAGCGGCATTGATGTTGTTCTTTTGCATATAATTGATACTTGCCAACGAAGCCACACAACTCAAAGGCCCACCAAGGTAGGTTCCTCCAATAAGTCCTGGTTTTATAGCATCCATAATTTCGGCTTTGCCAATAACAGCTCCAATAGGCATTCCGCCACCCATAGATTTTGCCCAAGTAGATAAATCTGGAGTTACTCCATAATGCTCATAAGCAGCCCATTTTCCAGTACGACCGAAACCGGATTGCACCTCATCAAAAATTAAGAAAATATTATTTTCGGTACAGAATTTACGCAAATACTGTACATATTTTTTCGAAGCAACGGTAAAACCACCTTCACCTTGTACTAACTCCATTATGATTGCAGCTGTTTGAGTTATTGATACGGTTGACGAAAAAGTTTTGTGCAACTTCATAATCATCAAATCATCAAATTCATCCTGAGTCATTCTTTTGTTCATCGAAGGTTTGTAATATGGGTACTCCAAACGATATACTTCAGGAGCGTACGGTCCGGCGCCTTCTTTGTATTTCACGTTAGATGTCAAAGTCATCGCCATCATCGTGCGTCCGTGAAAAGAACCGTCGTAACAAATAATTCCTGATTTTCCTGTTACAGCACGAGCAATTTTGATAGCATTTTCTACCGATTCTGCGCCTGATAAAGTCAGCATTGCTTTGGTAGCATCTCCGTGAGGAAGTATTTCGCAGAGTTTCTCAGTTAAGTCCAGATATTGCTCATAGACAGAAACGTTGAATGAAGCGTGAATAAATTTATCGGCTTGATTTTTTATGGCTTCAATGATTTCAGGCACACCGTGACCAGCATTATTGACTCCAATTCCTCCTGCAAAATCAATTAATTCCCTTCCATCGGCATCAATAATTATGGCTCCTTTTGCAGATTGAATACTAGATGGGTTGAAAATTCCAAGTGCATTTGGCACACTATTTTTTCTTCTTTCGTAAAGTTTATTGGTATTGTTCATTTTTTTATTGTCTTGATAATTTTGCTAATTCTAAATCGGGTTGCGAAAATTTGTGAATTTTCATATACATATTGGTTTTCGTATCAAAAACACCTTCTAAAGTGTGAATTTTATCACCTAATAATTCGTTAAGATGTTCCATATCTCTGCACATTACGTTGGCTTCGATATCATAATCTCCCGAAACTGATGCCAAAAAGCTAATTTCCGGCAACTTGATCAAAGACTCAAAAACGGTGTTCATTAATGACTTTGGTTTTACCGAAATCAAAACACTTGCATAAGCATTAAAACCAATTTTGTTGGGGTCAATTCTTCCAATAATTTTCAATGTACCATCTTCGACTAAATTGATAAAACGGTGTCTAATGGTACTCACTGCTACATTAATTTCTTTCGAAATTTCCGTAAATGACATTCTGCCGTCTTTTTGAAGCAGTTTCAATATTTGATAATCTAAATCGTCGTCGAGTGCACTCATTGTTTTTCCTTTTAACCTTGTCAGGGTTTAAAACCTTAACAGGGTTTGTTAAATTTTATATTGTAATTCTCCATTTATCCAAGTCTCTATAGCTTGCACTTTAGAAACATTATCTAAATCAAATGGATTCGTATCCAAAACAATAAAATCGGCAACTTTTCCAATGGAAAGTGATCCTTTTATCTGTCCTAAATTATCGGCATTTGCACTTCCGATTGTATAAGCTTTCAACGCTTGTTGGAAAGTGATTTTTTGGTCTTCTCCAATGACAAATCCATCTGCAGCTTTTCGTGTTACTGCAGTTTCCATATTCACCCACGGATTTATTTCTTTCACCACGGGACCATCGGTGGAAAACGCCAAATTTATTCCGTTATCTAAAACAGTTTTACAAGGATAAACCACATCCAATAATTCATCTGAAAGCGTGCTTTTGAAATTATTTGCCAATTCATAGATGAAAATAGGTTGCATTGCTGCGGTCATATTCATTTGCTGAAAATCCTTTATATTTTCATTGGATAAAAATCCAACGTGTTCAATTCTGTGTTTTAAAGTGTTGTCAATTTTAAATAAATCGCTATACACTTTCAATGTCAAATCGACCGCTTGATGACCAATCGCGTGGGTTGCCACCGAAAATCCTTTGTCAACCGCTTCTTTGGCAGTTTTATAGAATTTATCGTAATCCAATCGCAAAACGCCTTTGTAACCATCGGTATTTTTGTAAGGCACATTCAAGGCAGCAGTTGCGGAACTCAAACCTCCATCAGAAAAGAACTTAACTGTTTTTATTTGCAAAAATTCTGATTCATATTTCTCTGGCAAAGGCTGAATTTCGTCACTTCCGTCAGGAATTCGAAGCGGAAAAACATTCATTCGCACTTTTAACAATCCTTCTTTATCTAATCGAATATAAGCATCTAATAATTCTTGGTTTGCAGCTGGATCAGTTGCACTTGTAATCCCCAAACTCAATAAATAATTA
>NZ_JAQTPQ010000154.1 GCF_028712645.1 Flavobacterium sp.
AATCAGCTTTAAGCTTGGAAGAATTGGGAATCATTTGTGTAACCCCAACCATATAATTCCCCATTCCAGAAAATGAACCGTCTGGTTTCCACATTTTTGTATTGTAAGGCGTCATAAAAAATCCGGTTTCCACTTGTGGTGGCATCCAACTTTTAGCTCCATTTGCAGCAGCATCCATACTTTGAATTTCGGCATCATACATTTTTAATTGTGGATTATTAGTTTTGATAATTTCCAAAACTTCGTCCAACGAAAGTGTTTGAGCAGCAACATTTAAATTACCTAATATCAAACAACAAATTCCTATATAATATTTAATGTTTCGCATTGATAATATCTATTTTACCTTTTGTTTTCAATTCTCGAAGTTTAACCATTTCGAAAACAACTGGTGTTATTAATAATACATAAATGGTAGAAGTTATGGTTCCGCCGATGAGTGGAACAGTGATAGGAATCATAATATCTGCTCCAGTTCCTGTTGACCAAAGAATTGGGATTAAACCAAACAAAGCCACTGAAACCGTCATTAATTTTGGCCGTAGCCTTTTTGCTGAACCTTCAATAATGTAATGTCTCAAAATTTCTTCGGTGATTATGTCACTACTGTTACCATATTTTTTGACCATTTTATTCATCGAATCATTCAGATAAATGGTGATTAGCATCGTAGTTTCAACGGCTAAACCAAACAACGCAATAAAACCGACTGCTACTGCCACAGACAAATTAATTCCGTAAAAATAGACCATAAAAACTCCGCCAATCAAGGCAAATGGAACCGTTATCATTGTAATCATAGCTTCTTTCATCGAATTATAAGTGAAGTATAATATGATAAAAATGAGAAGTATAACTATGGGTAATATCATACTCAAAGTTCTATCCGCTCGAATTTGATTTTCCCATTGCCCACTCCATTCCACATAATATCCTTTGGGCATTTTGGTCATCATTGTGTTCAATTTTTTCTGTGCTTCCTGAACCGTACTTCCTAAATCACGATCTCGGACATTAAACAAAACACTTCCGCGAAGCATTGCATTTTCGCTATTGATCATTGGAGGACCGTCGCTTATTTTTACATCGGCAACAGTTTCTAATGGAATTGGACCAAATTGCATCGTTTGAACTTGAAGTTTTTTCAAGGCTTCGATGCTATTTCTATATTCTTGAGCATAACGTGCATTTACAGAAAAACGTTGTCTACCTTCGATAGTTGTGGTAAGTTTCATTCCACCAATAGAAGCTTCGACTACATTATTAATATCGTCAACAGTCAATCCGTATCTTCCGATTACTTCTCTTTTTGCAACAATATCAATGTATTTTCCTCCTGTAATAGGTTCTGCATACAAATCTTTAACTCCAGCAGTTCCGTCAAGAACTCTTTTGATTTTTTGTGATAAAACATTTATCGTATCTAAACTAGCTCCGTAAATTTTTATTCCAACATCAGTTCGAATTCCAGTCGAAAGCATATTAATCCGATTGATGATAGGTTGAGTAAAACCGTTAGTCACCCCAGGAATTTGGAGTTTGTTATTAATTTCTGTTACAATATCATTTTTCGTTTTGCCTTCTCGCCACTCATTGCGGGGTTTCAGCAAAATAATCGTTTCAATCATACTAATTGGACTGTTGTCTGTAGCCGTGTTAGCCCTTCCCGCTTTCCCTAAAACATTAGTAACTTCGGGAATAGATTTGATTAATTTATCCTGAACTTGTAATATCCTTTTTACTTCAGAATTAGAAACATCTGGCAAGGTTACTGGCATAAACAAAATGGAGCCTTCATCTAATGGAGGCATAAATTCCGAACCCAAT
This sequence comes from Flavobacterium sp., assembly GCF_028712645.1. Lineage (GTDB taxonomy): Bacteria > Bacteroidota > Bacteroidia > Flavobacteriales > Flavobacteriaceae > Flavobacterium. The sequence continues at coordinate 1,828 of NZ_JAQTPQ010000154.1, forward strand.
TGCGTAAACATCAAGCCTCCAATAAGCAAAGCAGCAATATTGATTCCCAATAACGACTTTCTCCATTTTAAACAATAAGTCAAAATTGGAGTATAAATGCTTTCCAGTTTTCTGTTGATTGGATTTTTATTTTCTGGTCGAAGTTTGCCTTTAAGTAAATAGCTAATCAAAACCGGTGTGAGAGTGATGGCAAAAAAAGCATCGACAATCAATATAAATGATTTGGTCCAAGCGAGCGGACTAAACAATTTTCCTTCCATTCCCGTTAAAAGAAAAACTGGCAAAAAGGAAGCAATTATAACCAGCGTTGAATAAAAAACACCTGGACCAACTAACTTAGAAGATTCCTCAATTATTTGGAGCCTTTCTTCTTTAGACAAAGGGTCGTGTTCTTTTTTGAATCTATTTTTGAATAAATTTTTCATTTTAAATTGTTGGATTATTCGATTCCTCCTGTTTTTCTGAAATACTTCGATAGGCGTTTTCGACCATAACGATTCCATCATCAACAATGACTCCTATTGCCAAAGCAATTCCTGTAAGTGACATAATATTGGATGAAATACTGAAAGACTGAAGCAAAATAAAACTTACGGCAATTGAAACAGGAATCTGGATGAGAATTACTAAAGCACTTCGCCAATGGAATAGAAAAAGTAACACGATGATAGAAACTGCAATCATCTCTTCAATTAAAGTTCCCTTTACGGATTCGATGGCTTTTTCTATTAAATCACTTCTGTCGTACGAAGTTTTAAAAGTAACACCTTCAGGCAATCCTTTTTCGACTTCTTTCATTTTCAATTTTACTGCTTTGATAACTTTGTCAGCATTTTCGCCATAGCGCATTACCACAATTCCACCAACAACTTCACCAGTTCCATTATAATCGAAAATTCCTAAACGTAAATCACCTCCCATTTGTACGGAACCAATATCGCTAACTTTCACGGGAACTGAATTATAGTTTTTTATAGCGATATCTTCTACATCCTTGATGTTTTTGATATAACCCAAACCTCTAACAATATAGGACATATTGCTCATCTCGAATTTTCGTCCACCCACATCGTTATTACTTGTCTTCACGGCATTCATCACTTCCATAATGCTAATATTGTAATATTGCATTTTTAAAGGATCAAGAACCAATTGGTATTGTTTTTCAAATCCTCCAAAAGAAGCTACTTCAGCAACACCAGGAACAGTTTGTAACGCAAATTTCACATACCAATCTTGAATCGCTCGTTGCTCTCCTAAATCCATTCCCTTGGCATCTAAATGATACCAGAAAACGTGTCCAACTCCAGTGCCATCAGGACCTAATGTAGGCACTACATTTTGTGGCAATAAACGTTGTGCATAATTTAATCGTTCCAATACTCGAGTTCTTGCCCAATAAGGATCTACATTATCTTCAAAAATGATATAAACAAAACTCATCCCAAACATTGACGAAGCCCGAATATTTTTGATTTTCGGAATTCCTTGCAGGTTGGAAACCAAAGGATAAGTTACTTGATCTTCAATAACCTGTGGACTTCTTCCCATCCATTCAGTGAAAACTATGACTTGATTCTCGGATAAATCTGGAATGGCATCAATGGGATTTTGTTGTACACTGTATATTCCCCAACCAAATAAGCAAGCGGAAATAAGTAAAACAACGGCTCGATTTCGTAGTGAGAATGATATTAATTTTTCTACCATAATGCTCTGATTTTATTCCTATTTAATAAATTAATTATGGATAAATAGAACACTAAATTTATTTGTTTTTTACTTCAACGTTCAATTTCATACCGCATTTTGGGCATTTATCATCCAACTTTCCGTGAACTTCTGGATGCATTGGACAAGAGTAAACTTTTGAATTTTCGTGCATCATTTTAGAATTATTATCCATCATAGTCGAATCGTGTTGCATCATTGTTGAATCATTCATCATCATTGTTGAATCGTTTTCCATCATTGGAGTTCCAACTGTTTCTACTTGTTTGTTTTTTTGGTTACAAGAAACCAATACGAACGCCAATACAATGGCTAAAAAGAATATATTTTTCATTTTTAAAATTTTTAAATTGATTTTGAAATCACTGATATTGACCTATTTAATCCAATGGATGTAAATAAATCATTGTGAATTTTAAGTTTTTTCCATAAAGAATATCTAATCATACAAAATTGTGAATCAATTTTAGTTTGAAAAAGACGGATTTATGAATGCAAAAATGAAGTTTTAGCCTATTTTAGGAATAAGCCAGATTGAAGAAAAACCAGAAGAAAGATTGGTTTTTAAATTATGAAATTTTTGTTTTTTAACAGAATAAACAAAATTACTTTTGAAGTTAATTCCTCCAAAAAAAACTACACTATAATGAACTGAAGTTGTTGTACAATTGGAATTTTTGCATTTCCCATCACAACTTTTTTCGTTTTTTTCTTTATTTTGCTTGTGTTTCTTACAGCAATCCTTATTATTTTCTTTTGAATTTTCTTTAGCACAACAACACTTTTCTGTTTTTTCAGAATTAGTTCCACACGCAAAAGTTGATGTTGGAATCAAAAAGATACCAAGCACAACTATGAGTAATATTATATGAAACTTTTTTGTCATTTGTTTAATTTCTATTTACAAATTTATGAAATTATTTCCTTTAATCATCATAAAATTATATTAAGACAAATCTTTACTTAAAAAAAAAGACATCATTTCAAAAATAAATTAAGGAAATAATAAACTAAGGCAGCTAATATGGCAGAAATTGGAATGGTCAAAACCCAAGCCCAAATTAAACTTACCGTCACTCCCCAACGTACCGCTGAAACACGTTTCGTTAATCCAACTCCAATTATAGAACCTGTAATAGTATGAGTTGTACTAACTGGAATTTTTAAATGTTCCGTGAAATATAAAGTTAATGCACCTGCTGTTTCCGCAGCAACTCCCTCAAAAGCAGTAACTTTGGTTATTTTTGTTCCCATTGTTTTTACAATTTTCCAACCACCACTTAAAGTTCCTGCAGCAATCACGGTATAACAAGCCAAAGGTATCCATTGTGGTATTTGACCTGCAATTTCAGAACCATCTGCCCCTTTTGAAGGCAGGACAACATGAAGCCATGATGGCAAACTTTCCATAGCAACTCCACTAGTGTTTATATAAACAACAACAGCTGCTGCAATAATCCCCATTACTTTTTGAGAATCATTTCCACCGTGACCTAAACTAAAAGAAGCAGATGACAATAACTGCATTTTCCTAAGCCAGGCGGTCGATTGAACTTGATTTAGTTCGCTAAAAAACAAACAGAAAAAACTAATAGATAATAGAATAAATGCAACTAAAAACCATTTAATATTATGTGGTTCGCAAACCACACTCCAAAAAACGGAATCAAAACGAGGTTTTTTAATGTCATAAGAAATCTTGTTTGAAATAAACCAAACAGTCAAAATAATTATGCCAATAGTAAATAATTTTGGAATAATACCTTTTTTGGAAGAATGTAAAAGCCAAATTGATAAAAGATAAGAAACAATTAATCCAACAAGTGGTGCTAAAACAATAAAAGAAATAATTATCAAAACACCCGAAGGCATTCCACCATCTTTTCCTGGTGAATACCAATTTACAATATCAAAACCCAAATGATGTAAGCTAGCATGAGCAATTGCTGCTCCAGCAAAACCACCAATTAATGTATGTGAAGAACTTGAAGGAATTCCTTGCCACCAAGTAATTAAATTCCAAATTATAGCTGCAATAACTCCAGCAAGGATTACTGTTAAATTAATTTGACTTGAATCCGCAGTTTTTGCTACACTATCAGCAACTCCAAAACCAAAGACCCAATAAGCTAAGAAATTAAAAAAAGCAGCCCAAAGTACAGCTTGAAATGGAGAAAGTACTTTTGTGGCAACAACGGTTGCGATTGCATTAGCCGCATCGTGAAAACCATTAATATAATCAAAAAGCAATGATAATACTATAATTGAAATAAGTAGAGTGAATTCCATGAAAATAATTTCAAATGAAGTAAATAGATTTATGAATTTTTTACCGAAATAGATTCTAAAACACTGGCCACTCCTTTACATTTATCAGTTGCAGTTTCTAAAACTGATAATACTTCTTTGTATTTGATAATGTTTTTTGCATCAGTCTCGTTCTCAAAAATATCGGCAACCGCTTTATTGTAAACATCATCTGATTTGGCTTCTAGCTTATTGATTTTCACACAAGCCGAAGTTATATTTTTAATTTTTTTCAAATCTTTTAATTCGCTTACTGCGATTTCAATATTCTGACAAGCTTCAAGATTAATTTCTGTCAATTTTCTAATTGATTTTGTAATCTTGTCCACTTGATATAATTTCATTCTACTGGATGCTCCGTGAAGATTATCAGCCACATTGTCGATTGAAGTAATTAAAGAGTGAATATCTTCTCTATCAAAAGGTGTGATAAAATTTCTACTCAATTCAAGATTAGTTTGACGTGTAATATCCTCGCCTTTCTGTTCCAGTTCATCAATTTTCTTGAAAAGTTCATTTCTTTCTTTCAATGGAAGATTAACTGCTTCGTGTAAAATAGAAGCTAATTGAACTAAATTGTTGGATGCTTCTTCAAAAAGTGGAAAGAATTTTTTGTCCTTTGGGACCAAAAATTGAAAAATACTATTTATTGACATTTTATTAGTTTATATATTTTAACAAATTTACTTTTTTATTTTATTCGATGTTAAGAAATTATTAACAAATCTTCTTCTATTTGAAAACTATTCAAAAAAGAAACCGTTTTTTCAATATCATAATGCAAAATCCGATCTTCTTTTACCAATGGAACTTCCTCACGATAAGATTTCAAAAACATTTCTATAAAATCACTCGACTCCAAAGGTCTTCTATATTCAATAGCTTGAGAAGCATTCATCAATTCAATGGCAAGAATTCGCTCTAAGTTTTCCATAACCTTCAAAGCCTTTGTAGCAGCATTGGCACCCATACTCACGTGGTCTTCTTGTCCATTGCTCGATACAATACTGTCAACACTTGCTGGTGTAGCCAATTGCTTGTTTTGACTCGCGATGCTTGCTGCAGTGTATTGTGGAATCATTAAACCTGAATTTAAACCGGGATTATCAACTAAAAAGGCTGGAAGATTTCTCAAACCTGATATCAATTGATAGGTTCTTCTTTCTGAAATACTTCCCAATTCGGCTAAAGCAATTGCCATAAAATCTAAAGCTAAAGCCAATGGTTGCCCGTGAAAATTACCTCCAGAAATAATCTGGTCGCTTTCGATAAATATATTGGGGTTATCAGTTACCGAATTAATTTCGGTCTTGAAAACTTTTCGAACATAATCAATTGCATCTTTTGATGCGCCGTGAACTTGCGGAATACATCGAAAAGAATATGGATCCTGAACGTGTTTTTTTTCTTGACTTATAATTTCACTTCCTTCGAGAAAATCTTTTACGCGATTCGCAGTTACAATTTGTCCTTTATGTGGGCGAATAAAATGAATTAATTCGTGAAAAGGTTCAATTCTTCCATCAAAACCTTCCAAAGAAATGGTTCCAATTAAATCTGCCAAATAAGAAAACTTGTTCGCTTTCATCAAAATATGTGCTCCATAAGCACTCATAAATTGTGTTCCGTTTAATAAAGCCAAACCTTCTTTAGATTTTAAAACAATTGGCTCCCAATTGAAATGCTTCAAAACTTCTTTAGAATCCACTTTTTTGCCTTCAAAAAACACTTCACCTTCACCCAATAACGGTAAAGACAAATGAGCCAAAGGAGCTAAATCTCCCGAAGCGCCAAGTGAACCTTGAGTATAAATTATGGGTAAAATATCATTATTGTAAAAATCAATCAATCGTTCTACCGTTTGCAATTGAATTCCGGAATGACCATAACTCAACGATTGTATTTTAAGTAACAACATTAGTTTTACAATCTCGTTAGGAACTTCGTCTCCTGTCCCACAAGAATGCGATTTTACTAGATTTTCCTGGAGTTTCGAAAGGTTTTCATTCGAAATTTTCACGTTACAAAGAGAGCCAAAACCAGTATTAATTCCATAAATAGGTTTCAAATGGGAAGCCATTTTTTTGTCAAGGTAATCCCTGCATTTTTGGATATTTATCTTGGCTTCATCAGACAATGCTAAAGGTTTATAATGCGAAATAATTTCTTGTAAAGTTTCTAAAGAAAGTACTTCGGTACTTATATAATGAGTATTGTCCATTTAGTTTTGGCTTTTGAGGGGTCAAAATTCAATAAATCAATATTGAAAAACAAGATTTTAAAGGTAAAATATTTAATATTCTTTTTTTAGCACTATGT
>NZ_JAQTPQ010000155.1 GCF_028712645.1 Flavobacterium sp.
AACGATGTATCTTTACTCTCTAGACTGGTGTTCTTCATTAGAAAAATTATGTGGTAATAATTATTTAATGTAATGAATATCAGTCTTTTATTCTAATTTATCATTGATTATTTTGTTGATTTTCAATGAAATATGTTTTTGTTATGTACTAAATTTATTATTATATTTGGAATAACTATTTATGAATATTAGTAATACTTAGTTTTTTATCGGTTACTTTTTTTAGATGTCCCCCAGCAACTTTTTTCCAGTTTGCACTCGGAGGAATAACAGTTTACAACTATATAAAAAATCTAGAAGATATGAATGACATTGGAATTTTTTTGAAAAGGTGGATAGGAGTTAACGCGGGCAGACCAAAAGTAAAAAAGTCTAATTGATATTAAATTAGGGAATGAACATATTGCAGTTAACTTCTCAGGTTCGATTCCTGACTGTCCACAATAATTATATAACCCAGTATGATCTGCTGGGTTATTTTGTTTTTGAATAGCGATACAGAATTACTCTTCTCAAATCGTTGATAAGATTGATGTTCTCGTGAAATTGTTTTTCTTTTTTCTCTAAAAGTTTGAGAGCTGCAATATTTTTTTGATGCTCTTCGTGTTCTTGCATCATCAAACTGGCTTTTGTATTGAACTCTTTTGAGAAATCTGGAAGCCGTAAAAACGGAATAACCGACCCCCCAAAAAATGGATGCCAAAACTTGGTTTTCCATAAGCTGTAAGCCACAAAATAGATATTTTCGCAATCTTCTTCATTTTGAAAAATTACTACAAAACTATTTATAAATGGCTCTTTTTGTGGCTTCCCGCTGTTCATCCCTTTGTTCAATATATAAATGAGGTTTTGTGTACAACGTATCTTTTTGATGTGTTTTGATGATGAAATTGGGCATAGCTTCGGATTTAAGTAAAATGTGCTTCGCTACGCTCCGCACACATAATTTTTTAAAAGAAAAAAAAGGAAAAAAAAGAAAGTCATCTCTCAAGTGGAGGTTTCAAGAAAAGCAAGTTTTTTCAAGAAAATACTACCCGGCTTTTACGATAAAGTTGTTCGGAAGTTGAGTTTTGATTCCAGTCAAATGTTGATGCGAATCGGAAACGTAGGGTGGAGATTTTATTGAAAACCGAAGGCTTGAACTTTCTTTTCTTGAAACTGGAGCTTACCTTTACTTTCTTTTTATTTATTTTTTTATTTTCCTTTCCACCGAGGTGTTTCTTATGAAATGGAATCGAAAAAAGTTGAATTGAAAGATGGAAGTTCTTCAGAAAGGGTATGAGATTTTAAAGCAGAAAAAAGAAATATAAAATCCATTCCGATTATTTTTCTGCTTTAAAATTTCATACTCTTTCTTGGACTTGATTTTGTGGGTATTGAAAATCACTTTTTCGGATATTTTTAATTAGAGGGAAACGTTCCAAGTGATTTTCAATACTTACAAAAACAATGAAAAAATAATTCCTAGTGCGATGGTGCAGAAGCGCAGGCAAGTGTGTGGTTTTTTATTTGCTGACTGGGGTGTTTCTGATTGTTTTTATGATGGCTTGATGCCTAATTTAGTTAGCAGTATTCAGTGTTCAGTTTACAGAAAAAATTGTTTGGAAGTAGTATGGCATCTGGCCATCGTGAAAACAATTACTTCGATAGTTTGTGGCAAATAAAAAACCACACTCTTGCTGGCTTTTTGGTTTTATGGGTAGAAAAATGGCTTTATCCATAGGCAAATCCACTACAGATTAAAGCCATTTTTCTACTCATAAAAGCAATGCAAGGACTTCCGATTTTACCACAAAGTTGCTAAAAACAGTAACCGTAAAAGTTCTTGAAAGTTATTAAGTTCGAAAAACGTCCTTATAAAATAGCTAACGTTGTTGAGGGCGGTGGTGAAGGGTGGTTTTTTGAGGAGCCGGCAGGTGCGAGGAAGCTTCTCAAAAAACCATCCTAGAGCCACCGCCAAGCGCGTGGGGTGTGGCGGCTGTTTTACATAAATGATATTATAGCTTCATTGCAAAAACCAAAAAAACAATAACAAAGCTTTGTAATGAACTATAATACTCAATTATGTAACACAGCTTGGGGAAAGTTTTTGTTGCCCTACCACTAATTTTCCTTTGGAATCGTAAACGTTCTAGGGCATACAAAAACTTTTGGAGCGTTGGCAAAGGAGTGGCAATTGGAATGTAAAACGTCTTTTTACCAGCGAACGAAAAAAATCGTTCTCGTTATTGGAAGCACAATTAGCGAAATGAAGCAAACAAAGAATTGATGCTAGGAATACTTGGACTAGAAGCGATTTTTGTGCAGCTGAATGAGATAATGGTTTTCAATTAATATGATCATTCCATTTTTTTAATTGAAGTAATGTTGAATTTAAGTATTTAGAAAATTCAGGTAATTTTCGAATTATAGGACAACTTAAATTGTAGTATTCTAATGGATTAAAATCAATCTCTGGATATCTTGATTTATTGTTGTGATTATGTGAAATTAAATTTGAATAAAGAAGTATTAAGACATAATAATTTACAATCATAGTATTGTTTAAATGCTCTTTTGTACTTTCTATAAACTCATTTAGTAGCTTATCATCCTTTATTAAATCATTAAACTCTTTTCTAGTTTCATCTGCTTTTTTAGGATTTACTTTATAGATTAAATCAAAAACTAAATCCATTTTTTCAATTAAATGCAGTTTAAAATCATTAGGAGAAAAATCAAGTTTGTATTCGCTTAATTCACTTATGGTTTTTAATATTTCGTCTAATATTTCATTTGAGTATTCAAATATTTCTTTTTTTTGTGGTAACGTGTTTAAACCACTTTTCAAATTATTCGTATATTCATCTAAATTTTCACTTCCAATAATTTTATCAAATTCATAATCCTTCAAAAAAGCTATCTCTTTTTGTCTTTCGTTTGCAGAATCTATAAAAACTTTTAGTGTATAGTGGCTCGTATTATGTGCATCATTTTCTTTGGTAAATGTTTTAATCATAAAAGCATAAGCTTTTAACCCTTTTTCAGAAGCTTGTTGAAAATGATAAAAGGAATTAGAATACTTTTTGTTTTGATAAAGAATTCGTGAAACTTCTAAATCCGCTATTGCCAGATCTATCCAAGATTGAATGTAATTTTTATTCATTTGAAAAAGTGTTATCAGAATATTTTAAAGATTGTAATTCATTTTTATCATCAAGCCAAATGATGTATTTTCTAAATTTTTGTATGTGATTAATTTTTTTAATTTCATCGTTTAATGGGTTCTTTTTAATAAAATGACTCCCTAACCAAAACAATTTCAATTTGTTGATTTTTAAAGCATTTAATAAAATTTCTTTGTTTAACAAAATCAATTCTTGAGTGTCACCATAACTAAATTGTTGTGTATTTATTTGATGTTTAAATCCAATATCATTACCATCACTATTTAGATAAGTATTATTATCTAACTCTGTAATTTTAAGCAATTCTCTAGTTTTTTTCGATGGTATTTTTATTTCCTCCTCTCCATCAACGTTATTACTCATTACTCTAGTTAAGCAATTATAGACGAACTTATTTTCAAAAAATTCATATGAATTATTATTTTCATCTATCCAATTCATCCAAAATAAATTAGATGGATTTGTGTAAGTATCAGTATTAGGATATGCAAAATGACTAATTGAAATAGACTTTGAATCTTCTTTTAATTCATTTAAAAAATGTTCAAAATCATCTTCAAGAATAAAAAAACCAATACATTCTATATAAGAATTAATGGTTTTTGATGAATTTATTAGCGAAGTGTATTGATTAATAGCCAAATATTCGTTTTCAATTTCCGAATCAAAATCAAGATTGTTGTAGATTAACCAATTATTAAAATCTATTTTGGGTTCTTTACTGACAATCCTATTGATTTCTTTTTGAATATCTTTTGAACTGTCAATTTCTGGAGCTAATCCATCTTTAATTACCCACAATGGCGGATTAAAATATTCATCTACTTCACTTTCAAGATTAATTTGTAAATCTTCTATTGGATTATTTATATGTACAATTTTAGAATAATCATCAATCCAATCGTATTTTCTATTTTCTTCATCATATTTATAAGGCAAGTAGTCAGATAAATATCCTTTTAAATAATGAACAGCTAGCCAAACATACTTTTCTTCATACGTGAATTCTCTACTTTTACTACCGTGACTGGCGTCGGTATATACACTCCCTTTTGTTCTGTCAAAGCCTAAAGATTTAATATATGCAATTGCAGCTGACATACCCCAAGTTCTTGAAGAGGTACTGCCTTTAAGAACTATATTATATTTGTTATAGAAATCACTAATAAATGGATTGCTTTTTTCATATGAATGTGAATTGAAGCCAGTAGCTATTGATAAGAAATCATCGTAGGCTTCTTTTATAACATACCAAGACAAATCGTGACCAATTGGATAAAACTCTTCTTTAGGATTATCGATGTATTTTTTATCAACATCTAAAATTATAAAATCTTCTTTTTTGGTTGGTCTTGCTTTCTCAACCTCGATTTCTGATATTAGTCTAAATTGAAAAGCTCTTTCGACTATTGATCTAAATCCATATCTAATGATTACATTTCTAAATCTATTAGTATCATTAAAAATATTGTTTAAACACCATAATGCAATTTCGAGTATAGCATTTTTGTCCTTACATTTGGTTGCTACTCCCAAGGTAATCGATGCTAAATCTTCATTAATCTGCGGGTCATCAATTTGCACCATTAAATCTAAAAGTTTCTTGAATTCTATTGGAAGAATTAAAGCCCATTTCGTTAATTTGACACGAATTTTTTCTCGTAGCTTTTGGTCAATAGTTGTCAGACCCCAAGTATATACTAATGGGAGTTCATTGAACATATCAGTTTCGTCTAAATCAAAATTATCATCAAGAATACTTTTTATTGACCATTCATTTAGTTCGTATTCTCTAATATTTAATTTACTTGAAACTATTTTTTTTTCTGTGCTATCGAGACCTGACCAAAACTTATCTCTTTCAAAAACACTTGGAATATTTTTTAAAATATGGTGAAGAAACATTGCATTAAAAGCACTTTCATTATCATATGCCAGAGGTATAATTAAATTTTGTATAATTTGAAATCTTTTAATGTAATCTTCCTTAAATATTGTAATTATCCAATCTTTAAACTTACTACTTAAATCATTAGGTGCTAGATATAAAGTACTTAATTGAAGTTCGAAAATTTCGCTTTCAGAAAATCCTTTTGTCAAAAAATTATCAATACCGATAAGTTTTTGATTCTTTATAAATACATCTGTAATAATGTTTTCGATGATTTTTCGATTTGGGATAAAATCAATGTAAGGATTATTTATATCGTCTAATTCATTTGATAAAGGTATTGGCTCAAAGATAGAATCTGGTAAACAATCAATATCTTCATTTATTATTGAATGACTAATTTTGCTTGAGACAATAGTTTCAAGTATTGATTGATAACTAAAATTATAGAAACTTTCTTTTGTTTTTAATATTGAATTAGTGTTTTTGTCTCTTTCATATTTTATAAGAATTCCATTATTTGATAAAAATTCAATTAAAAGCTCTATCTCATTATTATCTAAATACTTTAATTTATTTTCAATTTCTAAATCAAAAATTTGAGTATGACTTACTTCTGAAGTATAATAAAATAAATCAGAGATTATATTTAAGAAATCTAAAACAGGTTTTACGGATTTAGATTTTTTAGTCTCTAGTGATTCTAAATATTCATTATTTATTCTTTCGACTTTTAAATTAATAAGTTTAGAAGTGGCAGTTTGAACAAAATCATTTCCTTTGATTGTTGAACCTTTATAGTTTTCGCAAAATAATTTTAAAGCAAATAAACTATCTAATCCTTTTACTAATTGATGATTTTCAATGTTAATATTATATTTTTTGAAATAATTATTTGCAACATCTTCTACCTTTACATCACCTTCTCTTTTTAATCTTAATTCTTCGTATTGTTTTTTATAAACTGGCAACTTTTGATTATTATAAAAATATTCTCTTGCGCTAAAAACAAACCGAATCCTTTTGTATTTATTAGTTATTTCAATTGTTTCATTAATTCTGTCGTACCAATTTGCTTCGTTTGAAAAGTCTTCATCAAGACCATCAATACAAATCAATACAGTTGTATTTTCAGCTGGTTTAATATTGTCAAAAGCTAATTGACAATCTTTTCTAACTGCAATTGTTTCAAGGGCATTGAAAATCTCGTTCTTGTTCCAATTAGTTAATTCTAATTCTTTGGATAATAATTGTGTCCAATCTTTAGAATTAGCTCCTTTTGCTTGAATTAATATGGCTGGTGCAGATTTTTTTACACATTCTTCAACTGCATAAGCCAAACCAAGTGTTTTCCCAGTTCCTGGCTTTCCCAAAATTAAGCTAGTCGATATTAGAGTTAAATTATTTTCAATCTCTAAATATTTATTAATAATCTCGGTATTAAGCTCTCTCAAACAAATTTTTAAATTTTGATATATAGGTTTCTGAAAATCTGATGGATTTATAGTCTCAAGTATTTCAACAGCCTCATAAATAGTGTTCAAAATTGTTAATTCTTTCTCGTCATTTATGCTTAAATTTATTTCAATTCCATTTGCTAATTTTGTTTCTAATTCCGTCGAACATTTTATTAACTCATCAAGAAAATAATTAATTATTTCAAGTTTGTTCTTGAATTCATTTGAATTTACAGTGACATTGATAAACTTGGTAGAAATTTTTAAAGTGTGATTTATTTTATTTTTGAGATCTAATATTTTGGCAAGTATCTTTTTTCTAAACGGTAAACTATTAAGTTGTTTGTCTATTAAATTTTGAATATCTCCTTTTGTATGTAAATCACCAACATATCTTTCTTTAAGCCAGTAATTGGTTTTTTGCAAGTCAAATTTGTCTTTTAAAAAACTTGAATGAATTACTTCTTTTTCAAACCAATATTTATTTACTCCTTCGTTTTCTGGAAATTGTAATTCATTTAAAATAGTTTGCTCAAACCACCAAGTAATTTTAACGTTGGGTGAAGATTTTTTTATTTCTATTTCAAAATTTTTAATTCTTTCATCTTCTGTGAATTTGGCAAGCTTTCCATTTTTGCTATTCTTTTTAGAACTAACATTTCTTGGAATACAAATAATATATTCTATGATATTTGGTCTAATATTTAATGCAGTAATTATAGATTTTTTTATTTGTGTTATTTCACTATTATTTAATGCTTGTTTAAACCATTTTGATTGGATAACAATAAAACTTCCATTTGATAGTTTACCGTAAGCTTCAATTCCGCCATCACCACCAGCACCATTTATTACTTTGAATTCATTTATTGAAGTAGCATAGTTTCTCGATAAATATCTTTCGAATAATTGATTGCATAGGGTTTCAAATGAATTTTGATAACTGCCACCATAAGTATTAAATGAATCCCACATTTTGTAATATATTAATTTGATTTGTGCTTTTAATTGTTATTCATAATTTTAGAGCAATAGAATGAAGTTTTTGGACCATTTTAGATTTCTAATCCATTAGCTATTATAAAAATTCAAAACCTATTTTATTTCTGCCAATCCTTTTTTCAACTCCTCCAGTATTTCAACAGCATATTTTAAATCCCAATCTTTATCTCTAATCCATTGTTTTGCGATAGCTGACTTCTCTACATTCACAACGTTTTCATTAATGGTTTTTAGGATTCTATCGTTTATTGCTTTGGAAACATTTAAAAATTTACTGGCTTTCCGTCCTAATACTCTTGCTGCAATTTTAAACTGGTCTAGTTTATCGTCATCCGGAAAAGTATCAAAGTGGTGTTCTACTATTTCATTAAAATTTAAGTCAAAATAATGTTCTATAATTCTCAAAATATCATACAAATCATTACCACGATCTTCGGGTCTGTCGCTCCAAGCAATTAGTTTTAAAATAACCATTCCTGGTAATGATGGAATTTGCACCGACTTTTCTTCTATCTTAATTGTTTCCTGCTCTTGTAATACTTCAGTAAGTCCTAATACGTGTAAATAGGTGTTACGCTGATTGAAATTTACTGTGAATTTTTCTTCAATTTCGCCAAATGGCATTAAGTCAATAACGGTATTAAATTTGGGAT
>NZ_JAQTPQ010000156.1 GCF_028712645.1 Flavobacterium sp.
AGAAAGAATTGGAACTTTCAACTAATTGAGCGGATTGAATTTCGGTCAAAAAAGCTCCGAAACCTGGAACGGTTACACATTGGTAACGATATAAAAGCTGTGCGATGTAAGGTTCGATGTTCATACATACAAAGTTATACATTGAAAATAGTTATCAAAATTTTATTCACAATTTTTATTAACAAATCACATAAATTTTTATACATTTCAGCCTCAAACGATTAATATGACAGAACAAGATTTATTTCATTTATTGGCATTGCAGCAAGTAGAGGGAGTGGGCGATATTATGGCCAAAAAACTAATAAACCATTGTGGAAACGCAAAAACAGTTTTCAATACTAAAACTTCTCAGCTTGCTTCCATTGATGGAATAGGATCTGTTTTATTAAAAAATCTAAAAGACAAATCCGTTTTTGAAAAAGCAGAAAAAGAACTTCAATTTATCAAATCAAATGAAATCAATGTGGCTTATTTTCAGGACGAAGATTATCCAGATCGACTGAAGCATTGCATAGACGGACCGGTTTTGTTGTTTACTTCGGGCAATATTGATTTAAAAAACAAAAAAATTATCAGCATTGTGGGAACGCGACAAATCACTTCTTATGGAATGGAGTTTTGTCGAAAATTGATTGAAGATTTGGCTCCGCTTGATCCTGTAATTGTGAGCGGTTTTGCTTATGGCGTTGATATTTTTGCACATCAATTAGCGATGGAACATAATTTGCAAACCATTGGTGTTGTAGCTCACGGTTTAAACCAAATTTATCCAAAAAACCATAAAAAATATGTTTCTAAAGTAGAACAGAACGGTGGTTTTATGACCGAATTTTGGAGTTCATCCAATCCCGAAAAGGAAAACTTTGTTCGTAGAAACCGCATTGTGGCAGGAATTTCCGAAGCTACGATTGTCATCGAATCGGCCGAAAGGGGAGGTTCGCTAATCACGGCAAATATCGCTAATGATTATAATAGGGATGTTTTTGCTGTTCCGGGAAGAACAACCGACAAATATAGCCAAGGTTGCAACAACTTGATTAAAATCCAAAAGGCAAACCTGCTTACCAGTGCCGCCGACTTGGTTTACATCCTGAATTGGGACATCGAAAGCAAAGCAAAACCAGTGCAAAAACAACTGTTTGTCACACTCGAAGCCGATGAACAAAAGGTGTATGATTACCTCTTAAAAAACGGAAAAGAATTGATGGATATTATCGCTTTGAGATGTGATTTTCCTATTTATAAAATTTCTGGAATGCTATTGAATATGGAGTTGAAAGGCGTGATTCGACCTTTGCCCGGAAAATTGTTTGAGGCGATTTAAATGAATGAAAAAAACAAAAATTGAGACGCTTCCAGCATGACAAATAGCAAGAAAAAATCGGTTGTTACAATATTGTTGTTCAACAAACAAGCTCTACTTAGTTTGTCTCGCTGGAAGCGTCTCAATTAAGTTGATCTCGTACAGTAAGACACTTCCAGCGTGACAAATAGAATGGTGAATTGCAAATAGAATGGAATGTGATTCGTCCATAACCAGAGAAATTGTTTGAGGCGATTTAATAAACACCGCAGATTCGCAGATTTTTAAAATTATTATTTTTAATCTGCGAATCTGTGGTTATCTTTTAATTACTCAAACCCCAATTTCACTCTAACTTTAGCCAAAACTCCTCTAGCAACAACTCCTGCTTTTTCAGCACCAATTTTCAATAAAGCATCTACTTCGTCGAGGTTGTTCATATAATAATTGTATTTCTCTCTTTCGGTTTTGAATTTTTCTACAATCAGTTCAAACAAGGCTTGTTTGGCGTGACCGTAACCGTAATTTCCACCCAAATAATTGGCTCTCATTGTGGATAGTTGCTCTTTGTTTGCTAATAAAGAATAAATGGCAAAAGCATTACAAGTGTCAGGATTTTTTGGAGCTTCAAGCGGTGTGCTATCGGTTTCTATGCTCATTACTTGTTTGCGTAAGGCTTTGTCGTCCAAGAAAATATTAATGATATTATTAGCTGATTTACTCATTTTTCCACCATTGGTTCCTGGAATAAGCATACTATCTTTTTGGATTATAGCTTCAGGAATTACAAAGGTTTCACCCATCTGATGATTGAAACGAGAAGCGACATCACGTGTAATTTCTAAATGTTGCAACTGGTCTTTCCCCACGGGAACAAATTGGGCGTCATACAATAAAATATCCGCAGCCATCAACATTGGATACGAAAATAATCCGGCATTGACGTCTTCCAATCTATCGGCTTTGTCTTTGAAAGAATGGGCCAATGTCAATCTTTGGAAAGGGAAAAAACAACTCAAATACCAAGATAATTCAGCTGTTTGTGGCACATCAGACTGACGGTAAAAAACCACTTTTTCCACATTTAAACCACAAGCAAGCCAAGCCGCCGCTGTGCTATAGGTGTTTTCTCTTAAAGTTTTTCCATCTTTTATTTGGGTTATCGAATGTAAATCGGCAATGAAAAGGAACGATTCGTTTTCGGGATTATTTGATAATTCGATTGCGGGAATGATTGCGCCAAGTAAGTTTCCTAAGTGTGGTGTTCCTGTACTTTGAACGCCAGTAAGTATTTTTGCCATTATATTTTTTTCTTACCGCAAAGTTCGCAAAGTTTTTCGCAAAGAATGCAAAGATTTTGTATTTAGTTTTATTTATAAGTTATTGACGACTCTTCTAATCCCGTTTTTAAGTAGAACTTCATTAAAGTTTATAAGTAGTCCAAGTTTGTAGTTTCCAAGTTTTAAATAAGTTAAAGTTTGAGCTAAGTGAATTTCGCACAATGACTCTACACTTTTAAGTTCAATTATAAACTTGTTCTCTACCAATAAATCAACTCGATAACCGCAATCTAATTTTACCTCTTCAAAAATTAATGGTAAAACTTTTTCTTTTTCAACGAAAAGACCATATTGATTTATTTTATAAAACAAACATTCTTTATAAGCGTTTTCTAATAAACCAGGTCCAAGACTTCTATGAACTTCAATTGCTAAACCTATAATAATTTTGGAAATTTCATTTTCAGTCATCTTTTCTTTTTTACTTTGCGAAAAAACTTTGTGCTCTTTGCGGTTAAATATATTCAAACTTACACACTTTTCCTTACTTTTGACGGTATGAGAGGAATAAAAAATATTTTTTGGGTGGTTTGGCGCGTTTGGTTTTATGTCTTAATGGCCATCCCGATTCTTATTATGTTTCCCTTTTTAGTGGCTTCCATTTTGACCGAAAGCGGTTATCCGTATTTTTTTAAGATGGCCAGAATTTGGTCAAAATTCATTCTTTTTGGGATGGGATTTTATTATAAAATTGACAAAGATCAAGCACTCGAACCCGACAAAAGCTATATGTTTGTTGCTAATCATACTTCGATGGTCGACATTATGTTGATGCTTGTCACGATACGAAAACCATTCGTTTTTGTGGGAAAACAAGAGTTGTCAAAAATCCCCCTGTTTGGATTTTTCTATAAACGGACTTGTATTTTGGTCGACAGAACAAGTTCTAGAAGTAAACACGGCGTTTTCGAAAGGGCGCAAAAACGGATAAATCAAGGACTTAGTATTTGTATTTTTCCCGAAGGCGGCGTTCCTGATGACGAATCCGTACTTTTAGATTCCTTTAAAGATGGTGCTTTCCGATTAGCAATTGACCATCAATTACCAATTGTTCCCATTACTTTTGGAGACAATAAAAAACGATTTTCTTATACATTTTTTAGCGGAAGTCCTGGAGTTTTGAGGGTAAAAGTGCATACTTTTATTGCAACCGAAGGAAAAACTATGATAGACAAGAACAGTCTTAAAGATGAATGTTGGAAACTTATTCACGCGCAATTACTAGCATTTGAAAAGAAAAAGTAACTTTTAGGCCTAAATAATTAGTTCTATTTGTCACGCTGGAAGCGTCTCAACATACTAGAGCAACATAATTAAGACGCTTCCAGCGTGACAAATAGAAGTAGAATGTGCCTGTTGTAAAAAAAAAAAAGAGTTCTCCACGGTGAACTCTTTTCTAATTTTAAGCATTATTTTCTTTAATCTTGGCCTTGATTTTTTCTTCCAATTCATCGGCTAATTCTGGATTGTCTTTTATTAACGATTTTACAGCATCACGACCTTGTCCTAATTTGGTTTCACCATAACTAAACCAAGAACCCGCTTTTTTGATGATTTCAAATTCAACGGCCAAATCTAATATTTCAACTAAACCAATTTGGTATTCCTAATATGGGTTTGAACCCATTTGCCGTTTTTCTTTTTATATATAATAGTATTTGTACCATACTCAATATGTGGAAATACCATTCCATAAAAAAAAGTAAAATGAGGGATTGTGAAATATTTATCTACATTGAAAAAAAACGTGTCTTTTGATTTTTCTTTTGCCTTTAGAACTGCAATAGAAAAAAGATAGTATAAGAATTGAAATATGTGTTTTCAGGATTAAAATATCGTTTTTATCCAGCAGATAAAAGTCCTTAATCATAAATTACTTCTGTTGGTTCTACACGAATATATTCTGTTACATTGTTCTTTTTTTTAACTAAAAATATAACATAATTATTAAAGTAAATACCAAGTTTATAATTATTTAATTTTTGAACTTTGTTTTTGTCATAAAATCTCGAAGAACGGATGGTTTTTTTAAGACAGAGAATCTCATTTGGTTTCAAATTTTTCACTAATTCAATCCCTCTAAAGTAAAAGATTTCGTTACCCTTACTGTCTTTGAGTAAAAAGGAATTTGGCTCATATTTTGATTCAAAAACATAACTTTTATCCTGTTTAAAAAAAAGCGTATCTTTTATTTTATTGGTAATGACGTTTTCTCCTTTACCAATAGGATAATAAGAATGATACTCTAAAAATTTAGGATGGATAAATTCATTGCCATTCACAAAGTATATCGTGTATTTGTCTGTCAAAGAATCTTTTAATTTCCATTGGTCTATTATTTGGTTGTATTTTCCATCAAAATAGAATTTTCTGTTTTCAATGTAGTCTTTTATAGATAGAATTTGTTTAGGCTTCAGCCCTTTTGTTAAAAAACCATCTCCAACAAAAAATATATAACCATTTGTTTTTGTATGTATCATCCGTTGTTTATCAAGCTCTATCTTGTCAGAATAGGTTTGATTCGAGAGATTTGGTGTCATCGTAGGTGATAATGTGTAATATCTATCTACATTGAAAAAAATCGTGTCTTTTGATTTTTCTTGAGCCGTTAGAACTGTAATAGAAAAAAAAGATAATATAAGAAGTGAAATATGTGTTTTCATAATTTAAATTATTTAATAATAATTAGTTAGGAAAAGGAACAGTTTTGCTTAAAAGGATAGCTCTGTTAGCGAGACTTACTATTGCTGCTTTTTTTTCTGCGGGTAAATCGACCCAAGCTTTAACATCATTTTCTCTTAGACCGCCCCAAGCCAATGCTTCATAAAAAGCGTCAGTTGGAGCTTCTCCGTAATAATTGGTGTATTTATTATAATCATCAGTAAGTACATTTTTATGAAACTCTTTTAAGGCATCTCTCATACTATTGATGTATAATGCTCCCATAGCCCCGTGTTGATTACCATATGCTTCATAGGTTTTTTTAAAATCTAAATCACCAGTAGAAGGATATTGAGTATTTAGTTTTCGTAAAATATCGGCGTGGATGTATTCATGCAATATGGTTCTTGCAGCATCTAATGCTGAAGTGTTATCAATTCTTGATGTATTGATTTCAATTGTAATAGAAGTGCTTCCAGGGACATATGTCGTTTTACCATTAATTTCTTTAACAATACCATTTTCGTCTTTATTAGTCACAATATCTTTAGAAACAATATTTATATTAAATTCAGATTTACCCTCAAAATTAGCTAATAAATTTTGGACAAAAGAATTTCCATTTTTGTCTAATAAAGCATTTAGGCATTTAGCTTTACCAGTAAGTTCAGGAATAATTTCAACATCAAAAACGTCTCTATAAACATTAAATCTTTTAGTAATATCATACGAATCTTCCGAAGTTCCACAAGGAACGCTCATAAGCTCGGTTATGGTGACAGTTTTTAAAGTAGTGTAGTAAGTAGTGTAAGAAGATGTACCAACTGTTACAGTATAATGATTAGTATAAATAGAATATACACTATATACATGCTCAGATAAAGTGCACTCAGGTACCCTGCTGTTTATGTTTGGGCTTGTGTTATATAAATTAATAACTTCATTTAATGTATTTAAAGAGCTATTGCCAGAAGGATTTTTACTTTTTCCGTTATTTACGACAAGTTGGTTAATTGAGGATCCATCTAATTTAAATACATTAAGTGTACCCGTAAAGTTTTTAAGTTTTTGTACGGAATTATTGAATAACGCATATTTTAAACTGGAATATGCTTCGATTAAATAGGAATAGCTAACATTTTCTTTTTTGATGATTATCAACTCGTACTTTAATTTGTTTTGAAATAAATTGGATTTGATTATGGTCGGATTTTTTTCTTCAACCTCCATTTCATAAATTTCAATTCCATCCTTCTCCGTTCTCTTCATGCTTTCCCAATTTACAACCAAATTCTTAGCAAAAGTTTGATTTTTAAATTGATCCAGTTTCAAATCTTTTTTTAGTTGATTTGTAATGGCATCGGTTGGATTTATTACTGCAGTATCTTCAGGACTACAAGAGAAAAGCATCAAAATCAAAGCAACTAAACAAAACTTAAAGTTTAAATTTTGTTTTTTGTTTTTTGTTTTTTTTCATAAATTAGTATGCTTTAAAATTTGAGTTCTAAAGTAAAAATAAATTCTTACAAACCACATTTTTTATTAAATAATTTCACTCCCTTTTGGTATTCTTCAGAAAGTTGAATTTAAAATTAAAGAAAAAAAGAGTTCACCATCGCGAACTCTTTTCTAATTTTAAGCGTTATTTTCTTTAATCTTAGCTTTTGTTTTTTCTTCTAATTCGGCTGTTTGGCTACTCTTTTGTAAGCTTGCCTTTGTTTAATTCCTTCAAATTCAGCAATTTTAGCACAATTGTCGATTACTTTTTTAGCCAATTTGGCATCCGTTGGGAAAGTGATGTTTTTCTCCTGGACAGTGGGATCTATCTGAACTTCTTTTTCGCTTTTTGCCTTTGGATGCAAGGCTACGCTTTGGCTCAATAAAAATTCTAAACCTTCTTCTTTCAACCGTTTTCTAAAATGAACAAACTCACTCGGGTCAAAGGGTTGTTTGGTTTGAAAGAATTCTTCTCCTGTAAAATATTGCCAATAGGCATTCTCAATCCAACGTTCAACAACCGATTCATCACTCTCTTCGAACATCTCTTTCAAAAGCAATAATCCTGCAATTTTTCTAATAGGAATTGAGGGTCTTCCTTGCTCTGAATATAAATTTTGGAACTCAAACTCCATTTTATCCCAAGCAACCTCATCAGCTAATTTTACCAAAGGATGCCCAAGGTTTATAAGGTCTGTTAGCCTTGTTTTGAACAAATTTTGCTGATTATTGGGTTTTATTTTTCCTAACATATTGCCACTTTTTTATACCGAAATATACACTTTTTGGCGATTTAACGGTACTGTTTTTGGTAGTATTTAATTATAAGTTATTAACAATCAAAACGTTGTTGTTATTTTAAGGAATGACTATTTATGTTAATGCAGCTAATTTAAAAAGAGGAGATTTAAAACTAGTAAAATACTCATAAATAGAAAGTTGCATATTGCTTTTAAGAATAAAAGGAACCGATGGGTTAAAACAAATTATACTCCAAACTTTCATTGACTTTTTCTCACTTGAATAGCAAACCTTTTTTGATGTTTATTAATGATATACCAGTAACTATGGAAAAAACGAAAGCATTGGTAGTTTCAAGAGTTTAAAATTATATATTTTTTCGAAGCTAAATTAGCATATCCACTTTTGTTTTAAGTAATTATTTACAGCTAGAATTTATTGTTTTAACACAAGATTTAAATTTAAGGTTCTACTGGGTTTTGTGTGAATAGCCGTCAAGGTTTCCATGAAAAAATAGAATGGCTGTTCTAAAATTTTGTTTATTTCTATATCCACGACCTATTCGTTTTAGTTCTTCAATTGCTCCGTT
>NZ_JAQTPQ010000157.1 GCF_028712645.1 Flavobacterium sp.
ATGCCAGTTTGCTGTATCTACATAAAAAACACCAACAGCAATTACCAAAAGTACAATACATAATTTTACTACAACCATCATATTACTGGCGTTTCTGGATTCTTTCATCCCGCGATATACTAATGCTGTAATCAATATAATGATTAATAAGGCTGGTAAATCAGCAACAAAATGTAAACCTGCTATCGTTGGCGAAGTCGTCCAAGCTGTATAAGAAGCTTGTAAATTAGAACCTAAATTTTCGAAAGATTTTCCTCCTTCCATTAAAGCAGTGGCATCTTTGAATCCATTCGAAGCTGTTAAATAATCCATTTGAATCCACTGAGGTAAATGAACTCCCATACTATCGAGTAAACCTGTAAAATAATCACTCCACGAAATGGCGACCGTTATATTTCCGATGGCATACTCCATAATCAGTGCCCAACCAATAATCCAGGCAATAATTTCGCCAAATGCAACATAAGAATAAGTATAAGCACTTCCCGAAACAGGAACCATTGATGCAAATTCGGCGTAAGCAAATGCAGCAAAACTACAAGCTATGGCTGTAAATAAAAAGAGGAATATTACCGCTGGACCTCCATCGGCACTAGCTTTTCCAATGGTACTAAAAATTCCTGCTCCCACAATTGCGGCAATCCCAAAAGCGGTTAAATCACGAGCTGTTAAGTGCTTTCCTAACGCATTATGACCATCGCTTTCATTTTTAGCAACTTGTTTTAAAATATCCTCAACTGTCTTCTTTCTAAATAAACTTGTGAATGCCATGTTGTAAATTTTATCATTAAAAATTAATATACTGTAAATTTTACAAAATTATTTTGCAAAAAATGCATATTTTATTCTAAAACTCAAATATATAAAACAATTTTAATCTACAAAATTTTAGACAAACATTTTTATTTTAAAGTTTTGAACTCAAAATTTATTTTGCAAAACTTCATTATTTTTATGGTTCTATCCTTATTTGTGTGGGTTTTAGTTTTTAACATTAATTTTAAGACTACAAACCATTAAGAAATTAAGCCTTAATTTACTTAATTTCTTAATGGCTTTTGTTTTAAAAATTTATTTTTTCTGAATAATTGTTTTATGGTAATATCCACACGATTCGGAGTAGAACCATTTTTATTTTAAGCAAGCTCTCAAAATAGTTGCTGGATGAAGTGCTTTTCTATTGGTTCCATCAAAAATTTGATGACGACAACTTGTTCCGGCTGCCGCAATTGAAGTATCAGAATCAGTAGTACGAATTTTTGGAAACAAAGTATCTTCGCCCATTTGCATACTAATATCGTAATGTTCTTTTTCATAACCAAAACTTCCCGCCATTCCACAACAACCCGAATTGTATATTGTAACAGAAGTATTTTTAGGCAAGTTCAACATAGCAAAAGTAGCTTCGATGGAACTCAAAGATTTTTGATGACAATGTCCGTGGATTTTAATAACTTTTTCAACATCCGAAAATTGCTCGGAATGAATTTTTCCAGAGGTAATTTCTCTTTTGAAAAACTCCTCAATGGTCAGTGTGTTTTTGGAAATTTTTTCGGCACTTTCTTTGTCTTTTGCCAATCGAATGTATTCGTCCCTAAAAGTCAATATCGCCGATGGTTCGATTCCAATTAATGGTGTGTCTTCGGAAATTAAATCTTTGAAGATAGCTACATTTTTATTGGCAATAGCCTGTGCTTCTTCTAGAAAACCTTTCGAAATATAGGCTCGACCACTTTCTTCGTGATTTACAATTTCTACTTTATATCCTAATTCCGTTAATAATTCAAACTCATCAATTCCTACTGAAACATCATAATAATTAGTAAACTCATCACAAAACAAATAGACTTTTCCATTAACGAATGAATTACTTTTTACTTTTGATTGCTGGTTTTTATACCATTTTCTAAAAGTAGTTTTGGCTAATAAAGGAACTTCTCTTTTTGGAGCAACTCCCATATTTTTCTTTACCAAAGGGAGATTTACCACAAAATTCGTAAAACTTGGAAGTAAACTTCCTAATTGATTTAATTTGGAATTATTAGCGAAGATTTTATTTCGAATGGAATAGCCATTTATTTTTTGATATTGATATAAAAACTCTGCTTTCAAGGCTGCAACGTCAACATTGCTAGGACATTCGCTGGCGCAAGCTTTGCAACTCACGCATAATTCGAAAACTTGGTACAGTTCTTTATGATTGAATTTATTTTCTTTTTCGGAATGGGTCAAATATTCTCGCAAGGCATTGGCTCTAGCCCGAGTGGTATCTTTTTCGTTTCGGCTGGCACGATAACTCGGACACAAAGTACCGCCTGCTGAAGGCAATTTTCTACAATCGCCTGAACCATTGCATTTTTCGGCAGCTCTCAACACTCCCAAACTATCCGAAAAATCCTGAATCGTTTGGATTTCAGGTTCTACTCTCCCCGATTCTACTCGAAGATTTTCATCCATTTTTGAAGTATTCACGATTTTGCCTATATTCAAAACAGAGTTTGGATCGAATGCTAATTTTATTCTTTTCAGCAATTCATAATTTTTTTCGCCAATCATAAACGGAATAAATTCGCCACGAACGATTCCGTCGCCGTGTTCTCCGCTCAACGAACCTCTATATTTTTTTACCAAATGCGCTACTTCGGTAGCAATCGTTCTAAAAAGTACTAAATCTTCTTTTTTCTTTAAATTCAAAACCGGACGCAAATGCAATTCACCAGCTCCAGCGTGTGCATAATAAATAGCATCTTGACCATAACTTTTCATCATTGCAGCAAATTCAGCAATATAATTGGGTAAATCACTCAATTCTACGGCAGTATCTTCGATAGAATCGGCGGCTTTATTGTCGCCAACGATGCTTCCTAAAAGTCCAAGACCAGCTTTTCGGAGTTCGATGATTTTATCAATATCAGCTCCATATAATTTTATTACCGCATAACCAAAATTATTTTTTTGTAAATCGTCAACCAAAGCATTAGCTTGAATTTCGGCATCTTCCATTGAATTTGAAGCTACTTCAAACATCATAATTGCCTTTGGATTTCCTTCGATAAAATGTCTATTTTTAACTTGCTCTCGATTGTTTTTGGTACAGTCTAAAATCGTATCGTCCATCATTTCGCAAGTATATAAATGATGTTTCATCGCCACAACAACAGCTTCGAGACTTTCTTGAATGGTATGAAAATGTGCCACTACCATTATATTATTAGCTGGAGGCAAATCGTCCACTTTCAAAGTGATTTCTGTTGTAAAAGCTAGCGTTCCTTCGCTTCCGCAAAGTAATTTTCCGAGATTTATAGTTGGTTCCGTGCCTGAAAACAATTCCGATTTCAACAATAAATCTACTGCATATCCTGTATTTCTTCTGTGGATTTCGGGTTTTGGAAACTCGGCAACTATTTCTTTTTGGTTTTCTTCATTCGAAAGTTCCTCATAAATTGTTTTGTAGATGTTGTTTTCGAGCGAGTTTCCTTTTGTCTTTTCGATAAAATTAGGCGAGGATATTTCGTTGAATATTACCGAAGAACCGTCGCTCAAAATGGCTTTGATTTCCACGATTTTATCACGGGTTACACCATAACGAATGGAAGTTGTTCCTGATGAATTGTTGCCAACCATTCCGCCAATCATACAACGACTTGAGGTGGAAGTATTGGGTCCAAAAAATAATCCGTGAGGTTTTAAAAATAAATTCAATTCGTCCCTAATAATCCCTGGTTGTACCGTTACGGTCTTTTTATTGGCATCAAACGAAACAATCTTTGTAAAATACTTCGAAACATCTACAATTATTCCATTTCCGACAGTTTGTCCTGCCAATGAAGTTCCAGCAGTCCTTGGCGTAAGCGAAATTTTGTTTTCTGTTGCAAAATGTATCAGCTTAACAATATCTTCATTATTTTTTGGATAAGCAACCGCAATGGGTATCATTCGATAAGCAGAAGCATCAGTAGCATAAATGGTTTTATGAAGGTCGTCAAATAGAAGTTCTCCTTCTAAAGATTCAGATAATTGTTGTAATTGAGAATTGGTTGCCATTTAGTATGTGATGTTGCTGTTATTTCTACAAATATAAATAGTAGGATTTTTAATTTGACGATTTTGATGCCAAAACTTAAAACTTACAATTGGTTTAAAGCTTAAGTTAGTTTGAATCATCTAATTTTCTTAATAATCAAAACGTTTAAAGGCTTCAATAGCTTGATATTCGGATAGGCCTAAATTATCGTAAATTTTTGCTGTGTTTTTATTACGATCTTCTGCTCTTACCCAAAATTCTCTTGAGTCATTGCCTTGAAACATCACTCTGTCTTTTTGAGATTGATGGTATAAAATTGCATGTCTTTTTAGCAATACTTCGTTAGGACTTAAAGGTACAGCCATATCAATTTCATGTATATCCCATTCATGCCAAGCTCCTCTGTATAACCACAACCAGCAATGCTTCATATATGGCTCTGGTTTCAGGGATGCCATTGCGGCAAAAATCGCATTCAAACAAACTTCATGTGTGCCATGTGGATCTGCAAGATCGCCAGCAGCAAAAACTTGATGAGGTTTAATTTTTGAAATAATATCTTTTACAATAGCAATATCCAAATCACTTAATGGATTTTTTTTAACAAGTCCTGTTTCATAAAAAGGGAGGTCTAAAAAATGGATATTTTCATCTTTTAATCCAATATATCTTGTAGCAGCATAGGATTCTCTTCTGCGAATAAGGCCTTTTAGTTTTCGGACTTCGAGTGAATCAATTTGTCCAGGACTTTTAGTCTTAATGAAATCTATTATTGATTGAAAATTTATTTCTTCTAATGGTTTGCCAATAAAATCTTTACAAACTTCGGCAAATTTCAATGCTTCGTCATCTGTAACGGCTATGTTTCCAGAAGTTTGATATACCACATGCACATCATGTCCTTGTTTGATTAATTTAGCAAAAGTTCCTCCCATAGAAATCACATCATCATCAGGATGAGGACTAAAAAGTATCACTCTTTTTTTAGCGGGTATTGAGCGTTCTGGTCTATTAGAATCATCCGTATTTGGTTTTCCTCCTGGCCAACCTGTAATGGTATGTTGCAACACATTGAACATATTGATATTCAAATCATAAGCTGAACCTTCTTGTGCCAAAAGATCAGACATTCCGTTATTATTGTAATCTCTGTCAGTCAACTTTAGAATTGATTGATTGGTTTTTTGGCAGAGCCAAACGATTGCTTTGTTTTTTAATTTCTCCGTCCAAATACATTCTCCTACTAACCAAGGGGTTTTTAATCTTGTTAGTTCTGAAGCTGCACCTTCGTCTAAAACAAAGGTTGCATTGTTATGATTTTGTAAAAAAGTAGCTGGAATTTCAGAACTTATATCGCCTTGTATTGTTCTTTTTATAACAGAGGCTTTGTTTTGCCCCCAAGCCATCAATACAATTCTTTTAGATCTGAGAATTGTGGAAACTCCCATAGTGATGGCTCTTTTAGGAACGTTGTCAATACCATTAAAATCGGAAGAAGCATCAACTCTGGTAATATGGTCTAAAGTAATAATTCGAGTTCCTGAATTAATGTGAGAACCAGGTTCATTAAATCCAACGTGACCTGTACGTCCAATTCCTAATAACTGAAAATCTATACCTCCAGCATTTTTAATTTTCATTTCATAATCAACACAATACTGATTTAAATTCCCTATTTCTACAGTTCCATCGGGTATATTTATATTTTCAGGTTTGATGTCAATATATTTAAAAAGATGTTCGTGCATAAAATAATGATAGCTTTGAACACTCTCCTTAGACATTGGATAATATTCATCCAAATTAAAAGTAACTACATTACTAAAGCTTAATCCTTCCTCTTTGTGCATACGAACTAACTCATCATATACTTTTATTGGAGAAGATCCCGTGGCTAAACCTAGCACACAAGTCTGGTTATTTTTTTCCTTTAATCTAATTAAGTCTGCGATTTCTTGTGCAACAATTTTTGAAGCTTCTAAAGAGTTTTTGAAAATTTCATTGTGAATTTTTTCGAATCTTGTTGCTTCATATTTCCCTGGTATTACGTAGGTCAAGTCTTGATTAGTTTTCATATATATTTGCCGAATTTAAGAGGTTAGCACAGCAAATATAAAAAATTAAACTAAAAATAATGCATATTTATGCGTTAATTTAAAATAAATAATTTAATAACGCATAATAACGCAAATTTAATATGCGTTATTCGTTATAAAACATAAACACCAGCTTTTACATACTCCTCTAGTAAAGCGTTGTTAGGATTCAAATCAGTAATAATTGTATGTAGTTGCTTTAGTTCGCAAACACCGTAAGGCATTTTAGTATTCAATTTTTCAGAAGTTACCATAGATACTAATTTATCAGAAGCTTGCAACATAGCTTTCTTGGCAATAGAAACTTCATAACCCATTTCTGTAAGCCCTAAATTAACATTGATACTACTTGCACCCATAAAGCAAATATCTGCCTTAATTTTTGACAATGCCTGAACCACATCTAATCCTATAGTTACCATTGCATTTTTTTGCAGTTTTCCCCCAATAAATATTAGCTCTACGTTAGAATGCTGTGACAGCTGCATCGCTATCGGTAAGCTATAGGTATATATAGTTGCCTTAAAATCAGAAGGAATTAACTTTGAAAATACTAAATTTGTGGTACCTCCACTTATTATAATTACCTGTCCATCCTTTAATAGAGAAAGCGCCTTTCTCCCTATTTCCTTTTTTTTATCTTCATCAAGTATGACTATATCAAAAATATCTACTGGCCTATCCTTTACAGGAAAAGCCCCTCCGTAAACCTTCATAAGAAGCCCCTTATCATTCAATTCATTTAAATCTCTTCTTACGGTATCTTCGGATAATTTTAATTCTTTAGCAAGCTCTATGGTGTTGATTTTATGCTCTTTAAGCATTTTATCCATTATATAATTATGTCTTTCAGATTTTAGCATTTTTATAAAATTAGTTACAACCTACAAATATATTAAAAAATATGCTTTATTCTTCTGCTTTTAATTTAATCATTGTTTCTATAGTTATATTAATTAATAAATTAAGGTAATAATAACAAATAACAAAAAAATTCTTGCGTTATTTTGCATTATTAAAAAATATATTAAAAAAAACAGCAATAATTTGCATTCGTAAATTAGATATACATATATTAGCCATTTAATACTATAAAAACGAATTAAAAACTTAAAAAATTAAGTAAATAAAAACCATAATTTTTTTCATAAAATGATTCACAAAAATTATTGACTACATTATCAAATGATTTTTTAAAGCTTGATAGTCGTGAAAATTTTAAAAACAACTTAGCATACATTAACCCTTAATATTTTTTAACCATTAAACCAATTTAAATGAAACACAAAATTTCACTCAGTAAGAAGTTAAGCAAATACATTGTTGTATGCTTGTTCTTCTCGTTATTTGGGCAACTTATTAATGCCCAACAGACCTACACTTTTTCTGGAAAAGTTATGGATGCCAGCATCAAGCAGCCTATTATAGGAGCATCAGTGCAGGTTGGAAAAACCAAACTTAATGGTTCGACTGATATTGATGGAAATTATAATTTTTCTGGAAGTCTAAAACCAGGGAATTATACCATCGTTTTTAGCTACATAGGTTTTTCTAATAAGAGCCAAAACATAACACTTGGTACGGATTCCAATGTTGAAACAAATGTTTCTTTACTTGCAGATTTAATGAATCTTGACGAAGTAGTTGTTACTGGAACTTCTGTGAAAACAAGTAGAAAACAATTAGGAAACTCTATTGCTACATTAAGCGCAAAAGACTTGTCAAATTCAGGTGCCACTGGGGTTGATCAAGCTATGGCTGGAAAAATTTCTGGAGCATTAGTACAACAAAATTCAGGAGATCCTGCTGGTGGAGTTAGTGTTAGAATGAGAGGACCAAGTACTATAACTGGTGGTTCTGATCCTTTGTATGTGGTGGATGGTTTAATTGTGAGCAACTCAAGTAGAGAAGTTATCAAATTGGGAGGTAATACACAAAATAGATTGGTCGATTTAAATCCAAACGATATTGATCATATTGAAATTCTTAAAGGTGCTGCCGCCGC
>NZ_JAQTPQ010000158.1:0-3359 GCF_028712645.1 Flavobacterium sp.
CTTGGTCAACGCCCAATCGAATCAGATTTTTCCTCTTTCTCTCCTGCCACCCCGCCTGCTGGCTCGTTCGCTAAAAATGTCCACTGGACATTTTCTTTACGCTCCGCCCTCAATCGTGCCAAATGCAGTATCGCAGTCGGTTTCTTAACCAGCCGTCCAAATCACGTAGTTTGCCCATAATACTCGTTCCCCGAAAATAGTTTAACCATCCTCGTTGCACTTCTTTTATCTTGGCAATGCGCTCTTCTAGCTTGACTGGTGCGGTTTTGCGGCTGATGCTTTTGAGCCGTTCTTTGAGTTTCTTCCAAGTCTTGTCTGCCACGACCAACTGGTAGTCGTTTTTGCTCCCTTTCTTGTACGTTGGCACAAATCCAAAGCTCGCTCCAAAGCCTCCAAAACAGGCAGAGGAATGTTTTTGGGATTTGATTGTGAGATAAGTCAGAAATCCCAAACACGGATAGTCCAAAAGTGGAAGGATCTAAAGTTTCATAAGCAAAGCAACATAGTAATACAGGATATTGCTACAAAACTCCGCTTGCAAATAATAGGAATTTCGCGATATTATGGTTATTTCAATGTAGCATCCTTACGAAAATTATTCAGATATTTGCAAAATCGATTAGCAAAATGGGTAAGGAATAAGTATAAATCGATGGGAAGAAGCTACACAAAAGCACATCGTTGGTTGGCAGAAATAAAAATCAGCTATCCAACATTGTTTTATCACTGGCAACTCTTCAAATCGGTGTGATTTGTATGATAAGAGCCGTATGAAGCGAGAGTTTCACGTACGGTTCTGTGAGAGGCTTGAGTTGAAATATTCTTGCCTACTTGACTATAAATAAGTCGCAACAGCAAAATATAATCGTGATTGCTCTGCGAAGTCTCCCGACTTCGTAGCTATTCCAATAAGCAACGATCTAACTGTTGATTTACTATCAGTTTCTATTTTAAAGTTATTAGTCTCTTTATCAATTATACTATTTGTAAAATATAAGAAAACCCCATTTTCTTTATTCGATGTGTTAATAAGAAAGATGGTAAATTACAAAGAATTATCAATAAAATAAGTACTTAACAAGTGCGAACTAAACGCTTATACCTATATAATTATTTAATAATTTGGAAACTTGGTTTAATAAAGTTCTGGTTTTATACATTCTCAAATATACCAAAATAAACAAAGCAAAATTTTCTTACTTCTCAAATTTATTTCCCTCATAAACCAAACCTTGCACAATTCCCCTGCGTTCAATTTCTTTCTCCATATAAGTTTGAATTTGAGTTTTTTTCAAGCACCAATTGGGTGCAACAAGCAAATCCCAATCAGAGATTCCAAACAAACGCTGGATCACAATATCGGGACGCAAGAGCGGAATTAATTCGCAAAGTAAATCTGTGTATTCTTCCAAAGTGAAGAGTTTGAAAGGATTTTTCTTGTATTTGACGCCCATAATCGAACCTTTGACAATGTGTAAATGGTGGAATTTCACAAATTTAATCTGCGGGAATCGGTTGATTTCGTGAATGTAATTCAACATCATTTCACGGGTTTCCCAAGGGAAGCCAAAAATAGTATGCACACACAAATCGATTGGGCTGTCTTTTAGTAATTCTACAGCGGTGATAAATTCGGCGTGGCTGCAGCCTCGGTTGATTTGCTCTAAAGTTTCATCATAAATCGACTCCATTCCCATTTCTAAATCCACGTCAAATCGGTCACAATAGCTTTCTAGCAAGGCTACTTTTTCGGCATCGATGCAATCGGGTCGTGTACCCACAGAAAATCCAACAATATCCTCAGTATTGACGTATAAAGCCTTGTCATACATTGCTTTTAAATAATCAACGTGAGCATAAGTATTCGTATTTGGCTGAAAATATACAATGAATTTTTCGGCTTTGTAGTGATTTCTGGCGCGCTCCATCCCGTCCTTTAATTGCGATTGTATTGTGGATGAAGTTCTCGAAATTTCTGGTGTGAAGGAATCGACATTGCAATAGGTACAACCTCCGTAGCCTTTGCTACCGTCTCTGTTAGGGCAAGTAAAACCACCATCGACAATGACTTTATATACGCGTTGGTTATTGTATTTTTTGCGTAAATAGGCACTGTAATTATTGTATCCTTTGACTTCTAAAGTTGGTTTTTGATTCATACTTCAAAAATACGAAATTCGATTTACTTGAACTGATATTGTGTCTTTAATTAGTGGAAATAAAATTTCTATTTTACTTAAACTTAACCCTATTTATTCATTGAAATCAGAGTTCCTTTTCAAAACAAACACTATTTTCGACACCCTTATATTTTCCAAAATTTGGAATAATTTTATAGTGGTTTTTTAAATAAAGAGCGATGGCTTCTGGTTGGTTTTTCCCAGTTTCTAAAATGCATTTTTTAATACCTAATTCTCTGCACCAAATCTCTAATTCATTTAAGATTTTAGAAGCGATTCCTTGTCCACGTTTGTGTAATGGAACAAACATTCGTTTCACTTCCATAGTGTTATTTGAGTAATCCCTTATTGCTCCACAACCAATTGGTTCCTCAATGTCGTAAGCCACAATAACAAAAATTAAGGTGTTGGTTTTATTTAATTCGGCATAAAAAAAATGCTCTTCTCCATCACGTTCCTGCAATTCAAAATCTAATAATTTCACCAATTTTTGGAAGTTTTTATCGTCAGAATTTGTTCTTTTGGTTGTAATCATATTGGTTAATTTGATTTGTTTTTTATCTCGAGTTGCATCAACAAGTCAGTTTGAACATCATCACCTAAAACGAAAATATGTTGGTCAAATTCGACAAAACCATTTTTAGAATAAAATTGCAATGCTCGGTGATTTTCTTCCCAGACTCCCAACCAAACGGAATTTACTCCCATTTCTTTTGCAATTTTCAACACTTCGTCGAGCAATAATTGGCCTACTTTTTTTCCGTGAAAAGCTTGTAAAACATAGATTCTGTGAATTTCTAGAGCGTTTTCTTTTTGCTTTTCAGTTTGGGCGTTGCCAAAGTTTATTTTAAAATAACCAATAATTTCATTTTCCAAAATTGCATAATAAAAAGCCGATTCGGGATTATTTATTTCCAAAGTCATTTGATTTGGATTGAAATTTTCCCGAATATAATTATCCATATTTTCAGGTGTATTTACTGCGGCAAAAGTTTCCGTGAACGTTTGCTCGCTGATTTTTCGAATAATTTCAAGGTCTAAAATGGTGGCTTTCTTGATTTCGATTTTGGACATAAAAAAATATAGGATTTAAAATTGAATGATAAAAAACAAACGCGAATTTAGTGGATTTTCAAAAATTAGTTAATATTTTTTTGTTCCGTTAGGAACAAAATATTG
>NZ_JAQTPQ010000158.1:3459-8099 GCF_028712645.1 Flavobacterium sp.
TAGGGACTATACTTTAAAGTAATTCTTTAAAGATATATTTTTCATCATAATCTATTTCAAATTTCTCTAAAAATTCAATATATTCCTCTCGAAACGTCCTTTTTTTGTGATGAATTTCTTGATTCCGAATGTAATCAATGACACTATTAACTTGTGATTTGCTATAAGAAAACGCACCATAACCCTCTTGCCATTCAAAATGTCTGCTTGTTAGTTTATTTTCATTTATCCATAACGAAGAGCCTTGTTTAACATCTTTCATTAGATCAGAAATAGATTGTGACGGCCTGATTCCAATTAAAATATGAATGTGGTCTGACATTCCATTAATCGCCAAAAGTTTATGGTTATTGTTTCGAACTATTCCTGTTATATATTGATATAAATTATTTTTCCACTGAGTTTGAATAATTCCATATCTAAATTTTACTGCAAAAACAAAATGGATATGGATTTGGGTATATGTATTTGCCATAATTGTTAAGTCCCTGACAGGACAGCGTGAGTGGTTGCTAATTTTTCTACCAATATTTAGTTCCTAACGGAACTAATAATCTTACCAAATAGATTCTTGTAAAGCTAAAAAATAATCTGTTCAAATCCACCAAGTTTGTGACTCTTTTCAAATCCAAAAATACCACAAATAAAATGTTCTACAATTTTCATTTTCGGTTTTTCAATTTGTACTTTTGAAACTTCCAATAAGTGAATACATAACTATGAAAATCGTCATTTCGCCAGCCAAATCATTGAACTTTGAAAAAGCATTGCCAACTTCAAAATTTTCGGAGGCATTGTTTCTAAAAGAAGCACGTCAAGTTCATAAAGTATTGAAACAAAAATCGCCAAAAGAGCTGTCCGAATTAATGGATATTTCGGATAAATTGGCCGATTTGAATTGGCAACGCAATCAAGATTGGAAAACGCCTTTCAATCCAGAAAATGCTCGTCCTGCTATTTTTGCTTTCGATGGGGATGTATATACTGGTTTAGATGCGTATTCCATTCCAGTAGAAAAATTGGAAACACTACAAGACAGTTTAAGAATTCTTTCAGGTTTATACGGTATCCTTAAACCATTAGATTTAATGCAAGCCTATCGTTTAGAAATGGGAACTAAATTACCCATTGGCGAAAGCAAAAACTTATATGATTTTTGGAAATCTAAGGTTACAAAAGCATTGAATAAAGAACTCAAAAAAGGAGAATTGTTTATCAATTTGGCAAGTAATGAATATTTTTCGGTAGTCGATGTAAAAGGATTGAAAGTGCCTGTAATTACTCCTGAATTCAAGGATTACAAAAATGGAAAATTAAAAATAATCAGTTTCTTTGCCAAGAAAGCGAGGGGAATGATGGTGCGTTTTATCATCGATACCAATGCCGAAACCATTGACGATTTAAAAGGATTTAACTACGAAGGTTATCAATTTGACGCCAATTTATCTAAAGGAAATCATTTGGTTTTTACACGATAAAAAGATTGCAGAAGTATTAACCCTAGAAATATCGTATTTATCAACACAAAATCTGAATTCTAAAATCGTTAATCTGCAATCAAAAATCTAATGCATCGCATCAGCAGGATTAATTTTGTTTTTTCCTTTTTTAATCATCAGGATGAATGGAATACAAAGTAAGAACAAGATGCCTAAATACAGAAATACATCCATATACGTTAACACGGAACTTTGAACCATTACTTTATACTCGATTGCTTTATAGGCTTTTGCCAACGACTCATTGAAAGTGAAACCCTTTGACATAAAACTTTGCTGCATTCCCTGAACGGTTTGTTGCACTTGTAAAGAAGTTTTGTCAAGGTGAGAAATTAAATTCACACGGTGTTCCTGATTAAATCTTGCAATGAAAGTGGTGATGATGGCAATACCAAAAGAACCTCCTAATTGTCTCATCATACCTGTAAAAGCGGCACCTTCTCCGATTTGTCTGCCAGAAAGTGTCGATAAGGAAAGTGTTGTAATAGGAACGAATAATAATCCGAGACCAACTCCTCTTAAAATTAAAGGCCAAAACATTTCATCAGCACTAGTATCTGGTGTAATTATGTCGTGCATCCAGAAGGTAAAAAAGAAAAATATTAAGAATCCTACAGCTACCATATAAGCTTGTGGAACGCCTCGTTGAATCATTTTTCCAATAAAAGGCATCATAATTCCGGTAGTTATTGAACTTGGAATTAGTAATAAACCTGCGTCCAAAGCACTCCAACCTAAAACAGATTGGGTGTAAATAGGCACTATGAAAGTAGAGCCATATAAACCAAATCCCATAATAAAACTCATAATAGTTCCCACTCTCAAATTAGTATCTTTCAACACTTTTAAGTTGACAATAGGATGTTTGTAAGTGAGTTCTCTTTTGATGAAAAGGATTAATCCAAATAAGGATACGATACTTAAACTCAAAATCAAATTGTCGTTGAACCAGTCATCTTGTTGTCCGTGTTCTAAAACAAATTGTAAAGAACCGATGAAAGTTGCTAAAAAGGCAATTCCCCACCAATCGACTTGATTGGCTTTTAGTTTGTCACCATATTTTGGACTTTTGACAAACATTATCGTCAGTATAGTTGCCATAATTCCTATTGGAATGTTGATGTAAAAGATAAATGGCCAAGAAAAATGATCTACAATATAACCTCCTAATGGCGGTCCAAGCGTAGGTCCCACGATTACTCCCATTCCGTAAATTGCTTGCGCCATTCCTCTTTTGGCAATAGGATAACTTTCAGTAATGATTGTTTGTGCTGTTACTAATAAGGCTCCACCACCAAGTCCTTGAACGAATCGGAAGGCGACGAGTTCCCAAATATTATCGGCATTGCCACATAAAAAGGAGGAAACAGTGAAGATAATAATAGAGGCTGCAAAATAATTACGACGACCAAACTGTTGCGAAAGCCAACTTGTCATTGGAATTACAATAACATTGGCAATTGCGTAAGCCGTAATTACCCAAGCAATATCCGTAAGAGTCGCGCCAAGGCTACCTCGCATATTGTTTAAAGCCACGTTTACAATTGTGGTATCCACAATTTCAAGCAAGGCACATAGTACAGCGGTTATCGTAATGATAATCCTTCTGAAACCATATTCTACTAATTCGTCTTCCACCGTTTATTTTGGTATTTTAGATTAATTATTTGTCTTTTTCTAAAAAGGGTAGGATTAATTCAAATGAACATCAACATTTACATTCATTCCAGGACGCAATAATTTTATTTTTTCGGCATCGTTTGATTCATCCAAACTTATTTTTACAGGCAAACGTTGAATAGTTTTTACAAAGTTTCCAGTAGCATTATCTGGAGGCAATAAAGAAAATACGGAACCAGTTGCAGGTGAAAAGGAAGCTATTTCACCTTCGAAATTATAATCAGGATAGGCATCTACTTTGATGGTTACTTTTTGTCCAATAACCATTTTATCCAATTGGGTTTCCTTGAAATTAGCAATCACCCAAGCAGTTGAATTATTGATTATATAAAAAAGTGATTGTCCTGGTTGAACCAATTGTCCCGGTTGGATTTCAATTTTCGAAACCTGTCCGTCAATCGCAGCAGTAACGACAGTATAAGATAAGTTTAGTTTTGCAACGTCAAGTAAAGCTTTTGCTTTTTTGATATTGGCAGCAGCCACTTCAGTTTGTTTATTTGAAACTTTAGATTTGGCTATAATGGCTGTTTTTTGATAGGCACTCGCTTTTTCTTGTTGTTGCAAAATTCGAACCTGATTTTCAGCTTCTTGTTTGGCTGTTAATGCTTGCTCATATTGCTGTTTAGTGATTGAATGGTTTTTGTATAAATTATTATAACGATTAAAATCACTAGTAATTTGGTTCAATCTAATTTTTGCCGATTCAATATTTCCGCCAGCCGATTGAACATTGGCATCAGAAATCGAAATACTTGCCATAGCACTTCCTATGTCAGCTTTTGCTACTTCAAAACTTCCTTCAGCTGCAATTAATGCTGCGTTTGCCTCTTCTATTTTTAATTGAAAATCTCGTTTGTCAATGGTAAATAAAGTATCTCCTTTCTTTACAAAATCATTGTCTTTGATGTAAACTTTGCTAATATATCCTGAAACTTTAGGGATAATTGGATTCATATTTTTCTCAATTTGAGCGTCATCAGTGCCTTCGTGAGACAAGGAATGAAGGTATTTGAAACTGCCATAAACGACTCCAAAAACCACAAAAACCAAAAGGATAATTATAAATTTTTTATTTGTTTTTTTCTTTTCCATGGGATTGATTATATTTTTGAAAGATTGAATGATTGTGATAATTGTCCTGTTGCCGAAAGTAATTCGTAATATTTTTGGATGATATTGGCTTTTGCTAATGCGGTATTGATTTTCGAACTTAGTTGTTCTACATCGGCTTCAAGTAAGTCATTCGTATCCGAAAGGCCGTTGTCGTATTTGTCTTTTACAATTCGGTAATTTTCTGATGCTTGTTCGAATGCCTCAAGGTAAACTTGACTTTGTTTTAATGATAAATCATAGTTTTCAATGGCTTGTTTTACCTGAATTTTAATGTTATCAATAAGGATTTCTTGCAAATTTTGAACTTCAATCGATTTGCTTTGGGACAGTTTTACCATTGTGCCATTT
>NZ_JAQTPQ010000159.1 GCF_028712645.1 Flavobacterium sp.
AAGAGGTTTTTGAAATTCCTATGATTTATATAATATTATCATTGTAAAATTAATTTAGATTTTTAAGAACCCAACTATCCTAAAGACACGGGATATATACGTGGTGATTTTTGTGGTTAGTAATTCTAATACAGCCTGTGATTTTATAGTTACAGGCTGTTTTAGTAAATCATATTTAAAAAAAATAGTTTTAAATATGTAGATTTGGTTATCAATAAGTTATTAAAAATAATATTAGAAATTAAATGAAAACATTCAGTACTTTTATTTTAGTTGTAGTTATTAGTTGCTCCATCTACTCGCAATCAAAAAAGGAAAATGGCTTAACTTTCTTGCATACTTCCGGTCAGGATATGGTTAATCAATCTGGAGAAAAAGTATATTTAAAAGGTGTCGGACTTGGAAACTGGCTTTTGCCCGAAGGATATATGTGGAAATTCGGAGGTCTCGGTGACCGTCCTCGGAAAATAGAAAAAGTGGTTGAAGATTTAATTGGAAAAGAAAAAGCAAATCATTTTTGGAAAATATATAGACAAAACTATATCACGGAGTCCGATATTCAACGAATTGCTGAGTTGGGATTCAATTCAGTAAGACCAGCTTTAAATTCAAGATTGTTTTTGACCGAAGGGGAAAATTCTGTTTATCTTGAAGAGGGATTTCAATTGATTGATTCCCTAGTTTCTTGGTGCAAAAAACACAAAATTTATGTTATTATTGATATGCACGGAGCACCAGGCGGACAAACAGGCGCCAATATTGATGATAGTGCAAACGATATACCAGAACTTTTTACCGATAAAAAATATGAAGAACAACTCGTAAATCTTTGGGTTAAAATTGCTGAAAGATACAAAGATGAACCTGTTATTGCTGCCTATGATTTATTAAATGAACCATTGCCAATAGGAACTGGAGCTGCCGATAAATACAAACATTTACTGATTCCGGTTTATAAACATATAACTTCGGAAATACGGAAAGTGGATCAAAAACATATGATTACTTTGGAAGGTTTTAATTGGGCAAATGATTGGTCGCTTTTTGATAAGCCATTTGATTCAAACGTTTTTTACCAATTTCATTATTATTGTTGGGCAAGACCTGATAATTTAAATGATATAAATGGATATTTAATCAAAAGAAAGGAATTGAACACTCCAATTTGGGTTGGTGAAACCGGTGAAAAAGGGAATGCCATCTATTGGGCAACTACACAATATTTCGATGCAAATAACATTGGTTTTTCGTTTTGGCCTTGGAAAAAAATGGATACCAAAAACACACCTTACTCTATCAAGAAACCAGATAATTGGGACTTGATTTCTGAATATACTAAGGAAGGTTCAAAACCTGACAGTGTGGTTGCTGAAAAGGCATTTAACGACTTGCTCGAAAACATAAAAATAGCCAACTGCGACTATTTTGAAGATGTTTGCAATGCAATTAACACAAGAATTCCAGGAAAAATTGAAGCTGAAAATTATGGATTCGAAGGATATAATCGTTCCTATTTTGTGTTGGACACGCTCAACAAATCTAAATTTTATAGAACAAATGAACCTGTACAAATAAAATTGGACAGCACAGATAAAGATCAGTTTTGGTCAGAACAATCCATTGAACTTCAAAAATCTGAATGGGTGGTTTATAATTTTAAATGTTTGGACAATAAGAAACATCTATTAACAATTAGAGCATCAGTCAATGATTTACCTGCTTATTTGGAAATTTGGATTAACAATAAAAAAGTAAATTTAACGGTAACTAACAAAGATTTTAGCGAATTAACGATTGGTGTTTTTAAATTGAAAAAAGGAGAAAATAAAATTAAAATCCAAGTTAAATCTAATGGGTTGAAACTAGATTGGTTTAAATTTAATTAGGAGGAATTAGATTAAAAACATATTAGAGTTATTAAAATAATATGACTGTCCGTTATGCAA
The DNA here is from genome assembly GCF_028712645.1 of Flavobacterium sp. Lineage (GTDB taxonomy): Bacteria > Bacteroidota > Bacteroidia > Flavobacteriales > Flavobacteriaceae > Flavobacterium. The sequence goes on from NZ_JAQTPQ010000159.1 coordinate 1,947, forward strand.
ACCAAAAAGATTATCATACTTTTTAAACCATTAAGAAATTAAGAAAATTAAGTTTTAGCCTTAATGAACCTTAATTTCTTAATGGTTTTAAGAGAAAAACAACTTTATTTTTTTATAAACTAACAAAATTTCGGATTGGTATTAGTAACGGATAGTCAAATAAAATAAATTAAAAAAAATGAAAAAACAGTATTTATTTCTATTGGTTATTCTCATCAGTAGTATTTCAATTAATGCACAGGTTTTTGTTGCAAAAATTTTCGCCGATAATATGGTTTTGCAAAGAAATACTCAAATTCCCGTTTGGGGTTGGGCAAAACCTAACGAAAAAATAGAAGTCCGTTTTGACAAGCAAATCAAAAAAACTAAAGCCGACAAAAACGGTAAATGGATGATTCGTTTAGATAATGAAGCTGCTGGCGGGCCTTATAATTTGACTATAAAAGCGAGTAACACCATCGAAATTGAAAATGTTTTGGTTGGTGAAGTTTGGCTTTGCAGCGGACAATCTAATATGGAAATGCCCGTAGGAAGACCCAAAGGATGGGGCATAAGCAATTATGCTGAAGTTTCAGCGGTCGCAAATTATCCGTTGATACGTCAAATAAAAATTATTCACGCCACAAACTCTTTGCCTGAATCTGACGTTAAAACTTTGGGCTGGCAAGTATGCGACCCATCTACAGTGGGGGATTTTACAGCGCTTGGCTATTTTTTTGCAAAAATTATTCACGAAAAATTAAAAATACCAGTTGGAATCATCGACTGCAATTGGGGTGGAACCAATATTGAAACTTGGATTAGCCGTGAAGGATTTGAAAGCAGCGATGAGTTTAAGGAAATGATTGCAGGAATGCCAAAAGTCAGTTTGGATTCTATTGTTAAATTAAAAACAAAAGGGTTTGACAAGAGAATAGAAGCAATACAAGGTGGAAAAATAAATGCTGCAGCAGCAAGTAATTTTAAGGAATCGGGATTTAATGATTCAAAATGGCCAGAACTCAACCAGCCAGAGATTTGGGAAAAACAAAGTTTAGGCGAATTTGACGGCGTAGTTTGGCTTCGAAAATCTATCACGTTATCAGCCGATGACAGCAAAAAAGAAGCGATTTTAGAACTTTCGACAGTTGACGACGATGATGTAACATATATCAATGGGGTAAAAGTTGGAAGTAGGATTGGCTGGAATTTAGAAAGAAAATATACAATTCCTGTCGGAATTTTAAAAGAAGGAACCAACGTAATTGCTGTAAGAGTGACTGACAACGGCGGAGGTGGTGGAATTTATGGAAATGCAGCGAATTTAAAACTGACTATAGGAACTACTATAATTCCGTTAAGTGGAAAATGGAAATTTCAAGTAGAATCCATCAAAAAAACAACCAACGAAAATTCATTTCCTTCGCTATGTTATAATGCAATGATAAATCCATTGATTCCATTCGCATTCCAAGGGGTTTTATGGTATCAAGGCGAATCGAATGCGCCAAGAGCCTATCAATATCGAACCGCTTTTCCGTTATTGATAAACGACTGGAGACAAAAATGGAACAAAAAATTCCCTTTCTATTTTGTGCAATTGGCAACTTATAAAACAACCGGAAACAGCAATGAAGGTTGCGATTGGGCAGAACTTCAAGAAGCTCAAACTCTAACTTTGAAAGTTCCAAATACGGGGATGGCAGTTACAACCGACATTGGAAATCCTAACGATATTCATCCAACAAATAAGTTGGATGTAGGAAAAAGATTGGCAGCTTTGGCATTGAATAACACTTATACTATTCCAATGGTTTGCAGTGGTCCGATGTATAAATCAATGGAAATTAGTGGTAGTGAAATCATCATTTCTTTCAATGATATTGGCAGCGGCTTATTTACGCCAGACAAATATGGTTACATTAAAGGCTTTGAAATTGCAGGCGAAGACCAAGTTTTTCATTATGCCAAAGCCTTCATCAAAGACAATAAAGTCGTAGTTTCAAGCGAAGAAGTTTCAAGTCCAATTTCAGTTCATTTCAGCTGGATTGGTGATGCCTCGGAAAGCAATTTATTTAATAAAGAAGGATTTCCTGCTGTTCCTTTTAGAACCGATGAATGGAAAACCATTACAAAAGACGTGAAATATAAAATTGCCAATTAAATAAAAGCTATGACTAAATTTATCAAACACATTTTCCTCCTTTTTCCTCTTTTTGGGTTTTCCCAAGAACTGATAACCAATGTTCCCAATAGAACAATAATTTCATTAAACGGCGAGTGGAACTATATCGTGGATTCGTATGAAACGGGTTATTACAGTTTTCATCACGATGCTTTCGACCAACAAAAAGGGTTGCAAAAATCAGCTTATTACAGCAATTATCACGCTCAAAACAAACAGGAATTAGTAGAATATGATTTTGACAAATCGCCAACAATGACTATTCCCAGCGATTGGAATTCACAAAAAGAAAACCTCTTTTATTATGAAGGAACTTTATGGTTGAAGAAATCTTTTGACTACGATGTGAAAGAAAACAAACGGCTTTTTGTTTATTTTGGAGCGGTCAATTATAAAGCTGAGGTATATCTCAACGGTGTAAAACTGGGTGTTCACGAAGGTGGTTTCACTCCATTTAATTTTGAAGTTTCCTCTATTATCAAAGCAAAAGATAATTTTTTGGTGGTAAAAGTGGATGATACACGCCGCAAGGAAGCTGTGCCTACCACTAACACGGACTGGTTTAATTATGGTGGAATCACACGTGATGTTTTGTTAATTGAAGAACCAAAATCATTTGTACAAGACTATTTTATCCAACTTAAAAAAGGAGACAAAAACACGATTTCAGGATATGTAAAAATTAATAATTACGATAAAAACACTGAATTTGTAAGCATCAAAATACCAGAATTGAAAATCAATTATAAAGGGAAAATTGATGTCGATGGCAAAATAAACTTTGAAATTGCCAACAAAAAAATTCAATATTGGTTACCTGAAACCCCCAAATTATACGATGTTTCTATAGAATATAATGGTCAAATCCTCAAAGACAACATCGGTTTTAGAACCATAGAAACCCAAAATGCAAAGATTCTATTGAACGGAAAGCCCATTTTTCTGCGTGGTATTTCCATTCACGAAGAAAACGACAAAGGAGGAAGAGCTAATTCTGAAGCTGATGCTGTTCGGTTATTGACTTGGGCGAAAGAATTGGGTTGTAATTATGTTCGATTGGCACATTATCCACACAATGAAAATATGGTGCGATTGGCTGATAAAATTGGTTTGATGGTTTGGGAGGAAATTCCCGTGTATTGGACTGTTGATTTTACCAGTTTGGACACCTATAAAAATGCCGAAAATCAATTGGTCGAAATGATAACTCGAGACAAAAACAGATGCTCTACGATTATTTGGTCTATGGCAAATGAAACGCCAGTTTCGGATGCTCGAAATACTTTTATAGGTAATTTGGCAGCCAAAGCAAGATCGATGGACAATGCCCGATTGATAAGTGCAGCTTTGCTTACCAAAAGTGATAAACTAAATAGTTTTGTTGACGACGCTATTGCCGAAAAACTTGATATTGTTGCTTTCAACGAATATTTGGGTTGGTACGGTGGCAATCTGGAAGATGCCGAAAAAATTCAATGGACCTCAAAATATAACAAGCCAGTCGTGGTTTCAGAATTCGGAGGAGGTGCAAAACAAGGTTTACACGGAGGAAAAGACGAACGTTGGACAGAAGAATTTCAAGAATATTTGTACATTCAAAACTTGAAAATGATTGATAAAATCCCAAATATTAGCGGAATGAGTCCTTGGATTTTAGTTGATTTTCGTTCCCCAAGAAGATTGCTTCCAGAAATTCAGGATGGTTACAATAGAAAAGGATTGATTTCGAATGAGGGAAACAAAAAGAAAGCATTTTTCGTATTAAAAGATTTTTATGAGAAAAAATAATAATACATTCACACATAAATTATTATCAAAATGAACTTTAAAATTAAAATACTGTTTTTGCTATTATTGTTTTCATTCGTTGGATGCAAAGTAAAAGAAAAACCTTATTGGGATGACATTCAGAAATTCAAGACAATTGACCAGCAAAACATTCCAAGGCAGCAGGAAATCTTGTTCATTGGAAGTTCGTCTTTTACAAAATGGCAAGATGTGCAAGAATATTTTCCTGATCATCCGATAATAAATAGAGCTTTTGGAGGTTCCACCTTGTTGAATTTAATCCAATACAAAAACGATATTCTAAATCCCTATCATCCGAAACAGATTGTGATTTATTGTGGCGAAAATGACATTGCCAATGATGATAAAGTCACGGGAGAAATTGTTTACAATAGGTTTCGAAAGCTTTTTAAAATAATAAAACAAAAATATCCAGATGTTTTTGTTGCTTATGTTTCTATGAAACCAAGCCCTTCACGTTGGCATTTGAGAGAAAAAATGATAGATGGCAATAACCGAATCGAAACGTTTTTAAAGATGGAGAAAAATACTGTTTTTATCAGTATCTGGGATAAAATGTTGGATGAAAGTAGGAAGCCAATAGGTGAAATTTTTGTAAAAGACAGCTTGCATATGAATTCAAAAGGCTACGAAATTTGGAAAAAAGAGATCGCTCCAAATCTTAAATTTTAGATACCTAGAAATGAATATAACAATATTTGGAGTGATTAATTGGATGCGAAAGTAATGTAAAAGGAAATTAGGTAATAAAAATAATATTATGAAACAGTTTAAAAAGATTTTAAAAATTGTGTTTGGGCTAATTATAATTATCCTTTTTGTTGCTTTTATTTATGGTCCAAAATACATTGACCAGTCTAAAAATAAAGTTACTTTAGTTACTTATTTTTCTAATAATTCGACTCTTGATTCTATTCCTTTTATTGCTGATTTACATTGTGATGCCTTGTTATGGGACAGAAATTTTATAGAAAAACATAGTTATGGCCACGTAGATTTGCCACGAATGCAACAGGCAAATATGGCTTTTCAGGTGTTTACTATTGTAAGCAAAGTGCCTAAAGGAATCAACATCGAAAAAAACGATGCTAACGCCAGCGACCAAGTCGCATTGCTAAATATTTTGCAATTGAATCCATCTTCCACTTGGTTTTCTATAAAAAACAGGGCTTTACATCAGTGCGAATCACTTCATGATTTTGCCACTAAATCTGATGGACGATTCAGGGTGATTACCAATAAAAAAGAATTGCAGCAGTTTATTATTGACCGGAAAAAGAATCCTAAACTTACTTCTGGAATGTTGGGAATCGAAGGAGCTCATTGCTTGGAAAATGATTTGAGTAATCTTGATGAGTTTTATAAAGAAGGGGTGAGATATATTGGATTGGCACATTTTTTTGACAACGAATGGGCAGGTTCTGCACACGGAATGGTAAAAGGAGGGTTGACTCCAAAAGGAATTCAGTTAATCAAAAAAATGGATAGTCTTCATATCACAATCGACTTAGCACATTCCTCACAGCAAACCATAGACGATATTTTTAAATATCATAACGGACCAGTTTTAGTTTCACATACGGGAATAAAAGGAGTTTGTGATAACCAACGTAATCTTTCGGATAAACATTTATTAGAAATTGGAAAACGGAATGGTTTGGTAGGAATCGGTTTGTGGGAAACTGCCGTTTGTGGCAAAGATGCCGCTGCAACAGCAAGATCTATCAAATATGTTGCAGACAAGATAGGCGTTGATAAAGTGGCACTTGGTTCTGATTGGGATGGAGCTACTGAAACTCATTTTGCTGTAACTGGATTGCCACTTATGGTGGAAGCGTTGAAAAAAGAAGGCTTCTCAAAAACGGATATTGATAAAATTATGGGCGGTAATGTCAGAGATTTCTTTTTGAGAAATTTGCCTGATTAAAGTTTTTTGTTGAAAGAATTAAATTGAAAATTGTCACTTTTATTTAAGAAGATTTATTATTGAGGAACGTTCTAATTACATTGTACAATAGATCCGTATTCCAGTCATTCATATAACTATAACCACGATTGATGTTTATTGTATTACTCTTGGAGAAAATAGTGAAATAAGTATGGTAATCTTTGGCGTCTAAATCATTCCATAAAATTAATTTTTCCTCTTCGGAAGCAAACCCACTAACTTTAATT
>NZ_JAQTPQ010000160.1 GCF_028712645.1 Flavobacterium sp.
CCTATTTTTATCACTTACATTCTTGTGGTAATTTTGTGATCCTATCAATTTTAACAGTCGCACCACTTGTAAACTGAATATAATTGATACCATCGATACAAGTAGTATATCCACCACCAGTTTGTGTAGCTACCCATCTTTCTGCTTTTCCACAACCAGTAATAGCTAATACCGCAATCGCTAATACCATTACCAAAGTGATTTTACTTTTTCGCATAAATAATCCTTGATTTTTGTAAATTTTTCAAATAAATACCAAATTATGAAAATTGCTATTAACAATTCCAATGAAGTTACGATAACCATTAGACACCATAATCTTTAACATTGATCTGAATCACCACAATATCTATCATTTATGACCATTTTAGATGTTATTTTTTCTGCATCATCATATTGTTTCCAAAAAGATTTAGATGCTTTATCATCTTGTGGTAGCCAGGATCTTTCTTTTCCAACCATACGATTTAATCTATCAATCAAATCTTTACGGGTTGGAAAAAAGTGCATTGATCTTTTCCCTTTATAATATCGAATATCAAAATATTCAGTTGATATTCTTTCTCTGGAACATAATAAATCCCACTTATCACTTATACATTTTTCAAGTGTACTATACCCATCAAAATCAGTTGATTTACCATCTAACATCGCGAATACTTTATCAAAATCCGCTAACTTATTTCTGAATTCCCACGGACAATATGTTTGCCATTCATATGCATATGTTGGTAGAATAAATCTTGTCATCTTTACTCTATATGCTTGTGTTTTATGTTTATCATTTGATTTCCATCCACAATAATAAGCCCTATTATCAGTCTTATATTTTGTTATTTCATCAAAACAATCTAATAACATTTGTAAATTCATATCACTTTGATTATTTACAAGACCAAGTAAAAACCCTCTGATATTATTTTCAGTAAAACTTGATTTTGATACTGAATCAAAATCAGAAACTAATTTATTATATGTTTTTGATGATAAATATTTCCTGAACTCAGTTGAATTCAGTATATTCGTCCAAGCCTTTTTTTGTAACTCCGTATATCGAGTATTAAATGTTTCTTCTAGATTAAATTTATCAATCGTATTTTCTTGATTAAATGCTTTACCTAACAAATTTGAATAATATACAAATTCATCTTCAGCATATATTACTTGTTTTAATTTTTCAACTGCATTATTGAAAATTAAAACTATATTACCAATATTGTTATCTCTTAATACTAAATTATTTTTATTCGAAAAATCAATATCAGGGATATTATCTGATTCTAAACCATTCGTAAAATCATAAGCGGGTTCTTTAATTTTTTCTAACCAAATCAAAGCTATTTCAACGGATGTTTTTCTTTTAGTATCTTGAGATAAAAATTCATTATCATAAAATTCTACTTCGCCATGATCTTCAATCAATTTACACAATTGTTTTCTTTTTACTGAAAATGGATTTTTAATTGTTTCTGCATTTACAACAGCAACAATTTCACCAGAATATAATGAATCCCATGCCTTTAATACATGATCTACACCATTTTGAAATGGTGGATTCATTATAATATGGCTATACATACAAATAATATTTGAAGATAAAAAATCACCATCTATTACATTATAACCAAGCTCCCTAAGTACAGCTTGATTTTCAAAATCAATCTCAATACAATCAATATATTGTTTGTTCAATATATTTTTAAATGGAAGTAAAAGATCACCTCGGCCGGCACTTGGCTCAAGTATTCTTTTAAACGATTGGTTTTTAAATTTTCGTTTAGCTTTTATTGCTAATTCTAATGGAGTAGGATAAAATTGACTGTCATTTATAATAAATCAATCTTCTAAAATTGTATCAGGAAATATATTGATTTTTTTACCTTTATAGGTAATATTTGCAGTTGCAAAATTACCAAAAGATTGCCAAAAATTTACACGACGAATTATTTGTTTACCGCTTTTTGTATACAAAGTGATTTTTTCTGGTCTCCCATCGAGAGAATAATTAGTCCATCTAGTACAAGAATTATTTCTATACAATTTTCTTACAGACATAAAAATATTATTCCATAGATTTATGCTAATTTATATTGTTTCAAATTTACTGCTAATACAATTTCATCAGGAGTTAATTCGCTATTATTCATCTCTAGAGAATAATTATAAATTTTTTCAGGTAAAATAATACCAACGGCAGTTATAGCACTGTCTAAAGATTCTTCATCTTCATTGAAATAACTCCAATCAAAATTATTCCATGGTTCTGAAAACCATCTAACTATATTCTTCAGAGATGAAGAATTACCTCCATTCAATAATATCATAGTCTTATGATCTCTAGCCCATTCATAAAAATCAGATCTTTTATCATATTCAACTGACATATTTGTAATTTCCAAAACCATAATATCGCATAGTTATTCTCCTTTGTTTAAAATAATTTTAATAATTATATATTGTTTTTTTAAATTGTCAAATTTTTTATTATAATAGTAAAATTTAAAATATATTATTATATAATATAAAAAGTAAAATTTTTTCTATAAATATTTTATTTTAGGAGTACGACATGGAAGAGGCACCACTTGATATTATTGATGAATTAACACAAGAAGAAATTGAACAAATTGAAAAATTACTGGATAATTTAGATGAAGAATTTTACACTGACTAATATTTTAAAAAAGTATCATGATTATTGGTTGATATTACAAGATACTTCTGAATTAAAATTCACGAAAATATTAAAATATGATAGACCAAGACCAAATGGTATAATTGCATATAATATTTCAACTATATTAGATGAAATAGGAGATGAAGATCCTTTAACATATTTACAAATATCAAAAAAAGACAAGACTTGTTTTATTATTAAGCCCTTAGGAAAATCTCTAAATTTAAAACACAATGATATATTACGATCAATTTGGTTTGAAGGTATTTCAGATTATAATGCAGAATCGCTTAAATATAATACCTATGTTCTTTCAAAAATACAATCAAAAGAAACTAATACTTCGTGGAATGACGTATTAATCAAATGCGATGTTGATTATATTAACAATGAAAATGATAATTTATTTGATTCATTATTTCCGAAAGATGCAATTTTACTACTTAGTGACAAAATTAAGAAAATCACATCTTTTTCAATTTAAACAATAACTTACATTAAAAATTTGATTTTTTAAAAATAAATATTAACACATCAAGGCAATTCGCTTATATTATTTTATTTTTTGTAAAATCAAAAAAATCATGTTTATTTAACAATGACTTATAAAAGGAAATTTTAAAAAAACAATTCCATACCGAGTTGTTCTTTATACTCTTTGAGTTTGAATTTAACTAATCGAGGGGATTTTATTTTAATTATGAAATCCCCATTATTTTGTATAGTAACAATATTTTTAATATTTGATGGAACAATATCACTATAAAATTCTGTTATCCCATCTATATTATTTGATAATTCTCTCCAATACCGATTTCCTGTCAATTTACTAGGAAAATATTGTTTATAATAATCCTCAAATAATATGTTACCTTGTTTAACACCATTATTTTTTATAGTATGAACATATTCATCAATTAGCGATGTTATCCAATGAGAATGATTTTTTGGGATCAATTCTTGAATGTGGGATAATTTAACAGTATTACAAGATTTTTCAATTTTAGCTGAATATTTTATTCCGTTTACGATATAATCATAGAGAGGAAAATTATACTCTCTTGGGAATTCAATATGATTTTCATTTAACCATAATGCACCTAAGACTTCACCAAAGTCTTTTGCGATAATTGCATTATTGACACTCTCTTGATACATTGAAAGATTTCTATCAATATTAAAATGTTTTTTAGCAAATTGGGAATTGAATTTACATAATAATTTTATAATATGAGATCTATTATAATCATCAATATTATCTAACGAATTGTATACTGTGTTAGCAATATCATACGGGGTTTCATAATATCCAATAATGCCCAAATTTTGTGGCTTAACCCTTATGTATTGTTCTCTACCAGGTTTTAATAATTCCGAATAATGAATTTTTCGCAGTTCATTATTATATTCCACAATATACCAGATAGAGTTTTTTGGATTCAAATCTTTTCTGAATAAAACGGTTTGTGTTTTATCATATTTTAGATATAATTTCATATCAGAATTAAGATATTTTTCATATCCTTCTTTACTAGATAATGGTCTTCCTGACATAAATACCCATATTAAATACGGGTATTTATTTTTGATTTTATCCTTTATTTTTCACTTTATGTGTATTGAATTTGTTGAAAACTTATTCAATAGTTTCTACTGATATGATTCTATATTTTGATCCACCTATCCCGTTAATTTCATCGCCAACTGAAAATTCAACAGAAGTAATTTCGGATAAAGTAATACCTTTCAAAATACCAGAAATAAAGAATTTATCAATTTTATATAACATATCATTTACTCCATAGTTGATATAAATTCGATAACTTTTTCTTGTATCAAAAAGTTATCGATATATGTAATTTGATTTATAGGATAATTATAAAATAATATTCCTAGTTGTCAATACTATTTTTGAATCTTTTTGCTTCTAATAGAGCGATATGGTAAGGTCTATTAGTATTGATTGAAAATGTTTTACGCTTGTTGACGTTATCTTTTCGAATTGAAACGATAATAGTATTACCTATTTCATTATGATAAATATTTGGCTCAAGAATAAGCCATTTATTCTTTTTGATGAGTGGTGTATAATTGATGATTGACTGGCGTTGGATACTCAATTTTGTTTGTAAGTCTCTTTTATATTTAATCGCTTTTTGTAGCGCAATTCGTTGTCCATCTTTTGTATAACCAAAACTTTTTTGGTAGATCTTATTATCTACAGCGATACGTACAACGTAACATGCCCTTTTTTTAGACTCATAAATATTTTTACAAACTCTTATCAATGTATTCATTATAAAAATCTCACTGTTAATTTAATTCTTAATAATTATATTTTATCTTGATTAAAATGTCAAATAATTTTTTTAATAAGTTCTTCACTATATCTAGAACTTATTTCCCAACGATCTAAATATTTACCACATTTAGATTGTATTTTCATGAATTTACACCATTTACTTTTTCTGCACGTTTCACAAGATTTATCATATTTCAATATTTTTTGTATTGGGTATTCATTTTGGTAATCAAACTCAGGTTCAATGCCAGAAAGTAATAATTGTTCAGCGTATGGTATTGATGTTTCAATTAGAGTACCGTAAAAATATGCTTTTAATATTGATTGATCTGTTTCATTTTTATGACACTTATTTAAATCAGGTGATCCACAATATCCACACGCTGAATATATTGCTCCATCACATCTACCTTCGTGACTTGTTAAAGTACAAGGATTACATTCCATTTTTCTTATTCCCTTCTTCTTATTCCCTTCTAAATATCCTTGTACATAATTCACTAATCCATATACAAATAAAACAGCGATAATTTGGTAAATATTAGTAGAAATATCTAACAAATATACACTCAAACCTAATATGAAGATATCAAATAATAATTTCATAATTATAAATTCCAACAAATATATGCTATACCAAAATAGGTATAGAAATGACAAAGCTGATCAAATCCTAATAATACCCAATACCATTCACTATTATTTGGTTGTAAATTAAAATATGTATTGATTTTAACTTTTGCCCAATCAATATGATAATGCAATATAAAATCAATAATTGCTAACCAAATATATGTAGGATGCAATATTGATAATATAACTCCTGTAAATATACCGTGTGTTAAAGAGTGTAAAATACCACCAAGATGAAGATATTTACCTTTATTTTTATACATATATGGTATTTGGAAAGGAAAATCGCAAAAGAAATGTTTAGTCATCAACCAAAAAATTAAATCCATAAAATATCACCTCAAATATATAATTTTGTTTTTAAATAATTTATCGCTACTTGTTTTATTCGTATATCTTCATCTTTATCTCTACATAATTGTTGAGCATTATCACCAATAACAGAATATAAAAATGAATTGTAAATATTGATATGTTCAAATCTATCGCAATTTTTAATAATCAATTCAATTAGACCAGAAAATGAATATGATAGTTTAATTTGATCTTCATTCCAATAGTTGTGTTCTGGTTTATCAAATAATATATTTAATATTTTATTGATATTTCTAATATATTTTGAATCTTTAACATATAATTTTTGTAATATTGATTTACCTTCATATTCGACTGTTTTGAATTTGTATCTCAATCCTTTATTTACAGAAAAAGCATACAATGAAGATATTTCTTTTTTTATTTTTTTACCTGATTCATTAAGAAAAATCAATTCATCTATATTTTTTCCTGTGACAGCTCTTAATAATAATTTATGAAAGACTGCTTTAATACCAATCTCAGTATCTCTCCATTCTGAATTTTTACTAAAAGTTGACCAGATTGTTGGATATAATTCAATAAAATCGACAAATTCGAAATCTATTTGAATATTACCAAACAACTCATTATGCCATAAAGTAATAATTTGATCAACAGATTCTTTGTATCCTATTAAATAAAAACCAGATAAAACATTATGTAGGTTTTTATTTAAAACAAAAGATAATGATCTTCTATTATTTTTATCTACTTTAATATCAATATCACCTATAGTTGGTTTATATTTCAATAATTCACTAAGAGGTATTGACGTATCAAACAAATATTTAGTACTACCTGAATAATAGATATCATTATCTAATATATGATCCCATAATGGAAAAGAATATAAATTATTATGTTGATTACTAATACACCAAAATAGAGAACGAAGATGATACATTATTGATTCTCTATCCTCTACTTTGATTTTATCTGCTGGGATTGAATCGATTATTACATTACCGCCCACGTTAATCAGATTCCTCTAATACATTAAGATCATTATCATCATCTTCAGTACCAAGATATTCAGATATTGTTGGCCCAATATTTTTTTCACAATTATTGTATTCAGATAAAAATTCTTTATCACTAATTGAAGTTAAAAATTCATTAATTAACTTGGTACTTTTTAATTGAGTATCATCCATATTATCCTCTTATTTTAATATACAATTATTTACTTGAAGTGTGCACTAGTATATTATTTTCAGTTACAAAAAACGTATTATTATTTTCAACACTTATATCATATACAGTACAAGTTTGTTTTAATTTTTTTATTTTAATTATTTCTAAATCATCAATGTATTCTAATTCTTTAGCTTCGACCCAATCACCATCAACAAAAAATAAATGATCTTCTGTACATCGTATACTTGTATCGTCACTAAGTAATATTTCGATTATTTTTTTATCATCAAAAGTAAATATTTCATATACTTTCTTCCATGATTTTTTATCATTTTCTTCATCAAAAGACCATACCATTTCACCTATTTCAATATCACGAATTTCTTTGTAACCTTCTTTTGTTTTAACTAATGTTTCTCCAACGAAGCATCCTGCTTCTCTACTAATTGTAGCTATTTCCATATTTGTTTCCATGTTTACATCCTTACGCTTAAATACTGTTATTTAGTCATCAAATCCTTTGAATGGTACAACTTCATATTCAGAACTAAAAGATTCATCTAATGCAGCAAATCTATTTTTATTGGCAGTTGAAAATTTTTCTTTTAAATTTTTTCCTTCCAATTCTTTAGGTTTCGTATCAACTAAACCTTCTTGTTCTGATTCAGAAACATCATATAATGTTTGAGTCATAATGTCAACACCAATACAAAATCTTTTCTTATCAACGGATCCTCTATATCTATTTTTGAGGATCTTAACTAATAATTGTTGTATAGCATCTAATTCTTCAGTTCTAGCTAATGACATGATAAAATCTGCTGTTGCAGGAATACCAAAAGAACCACCAATATCTGTCATTTCAGCATCAGATGATGATGCTCCAGTTCTATTTAATTGCTGGG
>NZ_JAQTPQ010000161.1 GCF_028712645.1 Flavobacterium sp.
AAAGTGACAATTCCGTTGAGGTTAAATTCCTTAGTGTTATAGAGTTCAACACCTAAAGTTGTAGTGCCAATTCTATATTTGACCAAAGCTTTTAATGGCAGTACTGTTTTTATTTTTCCGTTTTCATTGGTAATAGAAATTGGAGCTTGTTTCCAAATTTTCATTTCAATATTATCGTCTTCAATGGTGTTGTCCTCATAGATTAATCCATTTAAAATGGAGTTAGTTTGGTTTTCAACATCCTTTAGTTTTACGCTTATGGGTAAATTAATAAAGGAAGGAGTGGTTTCGTACTCTAATGGACTGGCGTTGTCTGGCTCAGGTTTTAATGTCAAAATTTTATTTGTTGTGGAGCAACTCGATAGAGAGAAAATAATTAGCAGAATGAGCAGAGTCGAAAGTGATTTCATTATTGATGTTTAAGACCTCAAAATTAGTGAAATTAAAATATTTTCAATAATGCTGTAACATTTTCCTTGCAGTCAAGTCTTATAAACTAAAATGGAAGAATACTATTAACGTTTTCTTATTACAAATTCCTTTTCAAAATAATTAATATTGTTTTTCTAATTCAAAAAGATATGATTGAAATTAAAGATTTGCATAAATCATATAAAGTAGGAGGTTCTGAGTTGCACGTGTTAAAAGGAATCAATTTCAGTATCAAAGAAGGAGAGTTGGTTGCAATTATGGGTTCTTCGGGTTCTGGAAAATCTACTTTGCTTAATATTCTTGGAATTCTTGATGAAGCGGATTCTGGCGAATATATTTTAGATAAAATGCCAGTTAAAAATCTTAACGAAACAATTGCTTCTAAATATCGAAATCAGTTTTTGGGCTTTGTTTTCCAATCTTTCAATTTAATTAATTATAAATCTGCTTTGGATAATGTGGCAATGCCATTGTATTACAAAGGGATAAAAAGAAAAGAACGCAATGAATTTGCAATGCGTTATCTTGAAAAAGTAGGTTTGGCATCGCATTCTCATCATTTGCCTAGTGAACTTTCAGGTGGTCAAAAACAGCGTGTAGCGATTGCAAGAGCATTAGCATCGAACCCAAAAGTGTTATTGGCCGATGAGCCAACAGGAGCTTTGGACACGGCAACTTCTTATGAAGTGATGGAATTAATTCAAGGGATAAATGACGAAGGGAAAACAATTTTGATTGTAACCCACGAACCTGATATTGCTGCAATGTGCAAAAGAAATGTGGTTTTGAAAGATGGTTTAATCATCGATGATAAATATGTAGAACAAGTGAGAGCATCTTCTTATGTTTAATATAGAACGCTGGCAGGAAATTTTTGAGGCAATTGCCAAAAACAAAATGAGAACCTTTCTCACGGGAACTTCTGTGGCTTCTGGTATTTTTATTTTAGTAATTCTGCTTGGTGCTGGAAAAGGGCTCGAAAACGGAATTGCAAAACAATTTGAAAATGATGCTGATGGTGTTATCTGGATTTGGGCAGGAACGACAACAAAAGAATACAAAGGATTAAATCCGGGAAGACGAATTCAGCTGCGTAATAGTGATTTTGAGATTTCTAAACAAAAATTTGAAAACCAAATTGATAAGAAAAGTTCGAAATTTAATATTTGGAACGGAAATATTGTTTACGGAAAAGAAACCGGAAACTACGATTGTCAGGGTGTTTCTCCAGATCATCAAGCTATTGAAAAAGTTACAGTCATTGAAGGAAGATTTATTAACCAAATGGATTTGACTAACAAAAGGAAAATTGCAATCATTGGGCTAAAATTAAAACAGGATTTATTTAAAGATAAAAAAGCTATAGGAGAGCAAATAGCAATTAGTAATGTAAAATTTGAAGTTGTTGGGGTTTTTACTGATCCTGGAGGAGAACGTGAGGAAACTAGAGCTTATATACCCATTACAACTGTACAACAAGTTTTTGGAAGTGGTGAAGATAAATTAAGTGATATGTCTTTTACGCTGAATAAAAAAGATACTTATGAGGAAGCACTCGCAGATTCAAAGAAATTTACTGAAGGAATATCACAGCTGATTAGAGGTAAAAATACAATTGCACCAGATGACACAAGTGCCATAGGAATTAATAGTACAGTTGAAAACATTAAACAGTTTTATGATTTGAATTTGTATATAAGATTGTTTTTTTGGTGGGTTGGGATTTGTACAATCATCGCAGGAGTTGTGGGGGTTAGCAATATTATGTTGATTATAGTTAAGGAAAGAACCAAAGAAATTGGAATTAGAAAAGCACTTGGAGCAACTCCAATTTCAATTGTTGGAATGATTTTACACGAATCTATTTTTATTACCACAATTGCTGGCTTTATTGGACTTCTGTCTAGTTTAGCACTTTTGGAATTGGTTGGTCCTCAGATTAAAAGTGATTATTTTTTGAATCCTGAAGTCAATTTTTCTATTGCTTTGACAACATTGGGATTGTTGATATTTGCAGGTGCTTTAGCAGGATTTTTCCCGGCGTATAGAGCAGCCAAAATTAGACCTATTGTAGCACTTAGAGACGAATAATTATGTTTGACAGAGATAAATGGGATGAAATTTTAGAAGCATTGACCGCAAATACATTCCGGACAATACTGACTGCTTTTGGTGTTTTTTGGGGAATATTTATTTTAGTAATACTTCTTGCTGCAGGAAATGGTTTGGAAAATGGTGTTAAGCAAGGGTTTTCGGGAATGGCTACAAACACAATGTTTATGTGGACACAAGCTACTTCAAAACCCTATAAAGGACTTCCTAAAACTAGACAATTTAATTTTCAGAATAGAGATGTTCCAGCATTAAAAGAAAAATTTCCGGACCTTTTATATGTTTCTCCAAGAAATCAATTGGGCGGTCATAATGGTTCAAATAATGTGGTAAGAGGAACAAAAACAGCTGCTTTCAATGTTTATGGCGATTATCCGGAATATGTTAAACAGGAATCGATGGACATTATTCGAGGCCGATTTGTAAATTATCAGGATATTGAGTCGAGTCGTAAAGTGGCAGTTATTGGTCAAGGGGTAATTGACGGATTGTATGAAAAAGTAGAAGAAGTTATTGGGTCCTATATCGAAGTCAATGGAGTCAACTTTATGGTTGTTGGGGTTTACAAAACCAAAGGCAATAATAATGGCAATGCTGAAGAGAACCAAAAAAATATTTTCATTCCTTTTACTGCTTTTCAACAAGCTTTCAATTATGGCGATAGGGTAGGCTGGATGGCACTTACCGCAAATGACGATGCTTCAATCACAGATTTAAAACCAAAGATTTTAGAGTTTATAAAATCCAGACATTCTATTAGTCCGGATGATGAACGAGCTATCGGCAATTTCGATTTATATGCGGAATTCAGCAAAATATTGGGATTGTTTTCTATACTTAGATTCATTGCCTATTTTGTAGGAACATTAGTTTTGCTTTCGGGCGTAATTGGAATTTCAAATATTATGCTAATAGTTGTAAAAGAAAGAACCAAAGAAATTGGCATCCGAAGAGCTTTAGGTGCAACTCCAGCAGCCATTCGTTCTCAAATATTGTTAGAAGCCATTTTTCTAACTATTTCTGCTGGAATGTTAGGCATTGGAGCGGCAACTGGGGTTTTGATAATAATTAACAAGATTTTGGATTCGATGCCTAGTGAAGGTTCTATGTTTGCCAATCCAAGTGTCGATTTACCAGTAGTATTTTTTGCCTTAATTATATTAGTTGGTTCAGGATTGTTAGCAGGATTTATTCCGGCTCAAACCGCCATAAAAGTCAAACCTGTTGACGCATTAAGAACAGAATAAAATAGCAATCAAAAATAATAATCGAATTAAAAACCATCAAGATGAAAAAAGGGGTAACCATAACAATTTTAATTTTTATAGCAATAGTGTTTTTCGGTGCGCTATATTATTTGTATGCCAAAAACCAGGAATCTCCGGTTGTTTTTGAAACAGATAAAACAGAAATTAAAACAATTATCAAGAATACAATTGCAACAGGAAATATAGTTCCGGACGAAGAAGTCCTAATCAAACCCAATATTTCTGGGATTATAGAAACGGTTTATATAAAAGCTGGTCAAACTATCAAGGCTGGAGATTTGATTGCCAAAATAAAAGTAGTTGCCAATGTTTCGAATTTGAGTAGTACTCAAAATCAGGTTCAAACGGCTAAAATAAATTTGGACAATCAAGAAAAATTGTTCCAAAGACAAAAAACATTATTTGATAAAGGCGTGATTTCTGCTAATGATTTTGATGCTTCTCAATTAGCTTATAATCAAGCCAAACAAAACTATGCCGCTTCAAAACAAGGGTATGAAATTGTAAAAACAGGAACTACTTCAGGACTAGGAAATTATGCTAATACACTAATTCGTTCTACTGTAAACGGAATGGTGCTTGATGTTCCGGTAAAAGTCGGAAATCAGGTGATCGAAAGTAATAATTTCAACGAAGGAACGACCATAGCTAGTGTTGCCGATGTAGGGCGAATGATATTTGTAGGTAAAATTGATGAATCCGAAGTTGGAAAAATTAAAGTCAACTTGCCTATTGAAATTACAGTTGGAGCTATCGAAAACAAAAAGTTTGATGCTGTTTTAACCGATATTGCTCCAAAGGGCAAAACGGAAAATGGAGCAATTCAATTTGAAATAAAAGCAGCATTGTTAAACAGAGATGACACCTTCATTAGAGCAGGATTGAGTGCGAATGCTTCGATTATTTTAGAAAGAGCAGATAAAGTTATGGCTATCAAAGAAGCATTAATTCAGTTTGATGGTAAAACTCAAAAACCTTTCGTAGAAGTTGAAACTTCAAAACAAAAATTCGCAAGGAAAGATTTAGTTTTAGGCGTTAGCGATGGTATTTATGTAGAAGTAAAAAGCGGAGTTAAAGCTTCTGATAAAATAAAAGTTTGGAATCAGGGTTTAAAAACTGATGTTCCAAAACAATAAGTTATCCTATAAAAAGATATCCAGTTTTAAAATAAATGTTAAATTTGCGTAGTGCCTTTGCTACGCTTTCATTCAAAAAAATATGAAAAAGAATAGTTGTTTTAGTCTCGTTTTTATTCTGTTGTTTAGTTTGTCGATTCAGGCACAAACTAAAAAATGGACATTAGAAGAATGTGTAAAATATGCCATTGATAATAATATTTCTATCAAGCAATCTGAGTTGGATACTAAAACAGCTGATATTGATAAAAAAGGAGCAATAGGAAATTTTTTACCCTCCATAAATGCTAATGCTTCCCACTCTTGGAATGTTGGTTTAAATCAGGATATTACCACTGGATTATTGCGTAACCAAACTACACAGTTTACTTCGGCAAGCGCAAGTGTTGGCGTTGATATTTATAATGGTTTGCAGCATCAAAACACACTTCGAAGAGCCAATCTTTCAATTGTAGCTGCTAAATATCAATTAAAAAAAATGCAAGAAGATATAGCACTTAATGTTGCTAATTCATTTTTGCAAGTCCTTTTTAGCAAAGAAAATCTAAAAGTACAGCAAGAGCAATTGGCAATAAATGAAAAACAATTAACACGTTCCGAAGAATTAGTGAAAGCGGGTTCTGTTCCTCGTGGTGATTTGTTGGACATAAAAGCAACTGTTGCTCTAGACAATCAAAAAGTTATTGCTGCCGAAAATACTTTGTTAATTTCAAAATTAAGTTTGACTCAATTATTGCAGCTTAAAGATTTTGAAAACTTTGATATTTCAGACGAAACTTCTGCTAAAGATGAAAATAATATTTTAGCCCAGGCACCAACGGCTATTTATGAAAAAGCAAAAGAAATCAGAACGGAATTGAAAATTGCCAGAACCAATTTAGAAATTGCTCAGAAAAATGTTGCTATCGCCAAAGGTGCTTTTCAGCCTAGTTTGAGAGGTTTTTATAATTTTAATTCCAGAGTTTCTTATGCAGATGTACCCGCATATGATCCTGTTACAGGTAATCTTATAGGAACTAAAAGTCCTGCTCCTTTCTTCAATCAATTTAGTGATAATAAAGGGCAATCTTTTGGAGCACAATTGTCGATTCCGATTTTTAATGGGTTTTCTGCCAAAAATAATGTAGAGCGTTCTAAAGTAAATCTAGAAAAATCAAAAATTGCTGTTGAACAGCAAGAATTAGATTTGCAGCGAAATGTTTATACAGCATTTACAGATGCTAAAGGAGGTTTGAATGCCTATGAATCTTCACTTGCAGCTTTAGACGCCAGACAAGAAGCCTACAATTATGCCAAAGAAAAATATGCTGTGGGAATGATGAATTCATTTGATTTTAATCAAGCACAAACTTTGCTTTCTAATGCACAATCAGAAGTGCTTAGAACGAAATACGATTATATTTTTAAAATAAAAATTCTAGAATTCTATTTTGGAATTCCAATACTCAAAAACTAATTTATTATGTCAAAAAAAACTATCTATTATTTAATTGGTGGAGTAATTTTACTAATTATTGCTTTAATAACACTTTCAAAAACAGGAGTTATTGGTAATAAAGACAAAGGAAAATCTGTGGAAATTACCAATGTTAATGCTACAACAATTGTTGAAACCGTTTCAGCAACTGGGAAAATCCAACCTGAAATCGAAGTAAAAATTGCTTCAATGGTTTCTGGTGAAATTATCTCTTTGCCTATAAAAGAAGGGCAAGTAGTCAAAAAAGGCGATTTATTGGTTAAGATAAATCCTGATTTATATACTTCGGGATTAAACAGATCGGTTGCTAATTTATCAGGAACCAAATCAGGTTTAACTCAAGCTGAAGCTTCTTATAATGAAGCTAAATCCAATTACGATAGAAACAAAACTTTATTTGCTAAAGGAATTATTTCCAAGTCAGATTGGGATAAATCAGTAGCTTCTTTTGAAGTAGCCAAAGCAACTAAACAATCAGCCTATTTTAATGTGCAAAGTGCTTCGGCAACCGTAAATGAAGCTAGAGATAATCTAGGAAGAACCATAATTTATGCACCTGCTGACGGTACAATTTCAGTGCTTAATGTAGAGTTAGGAGAAAGAGTTTTGGGAACGCAACAAATGGCGGGAACCGAAATTCTTCGTGTTGCCAACTTGAATAATATGGAAGTGGAAGTCGATGTAAATGAAAATGACATCGTAAAAATTAAAGTAGGTGATGAAGCCAAAGTTGAGGTAGATGCTTATTTGAAAAAACAATTTAAAGGAGTTGTTACAAGTATTTCCAACTCAGCGAGCTCTACTTTGACAGCTGACCAAGTAACTAATTTTAAAGTGAAAGTTAGAATTTTGAAAGAGTCTTACCAAGATTTATTAGAAGGAAAACCAGATACTTATTCTCCTTTTAGACCAGGAATGACAGCAACTGTTGATATTATTACCAAGACAAGAACCAATGTTTTGGCTGTACCAATTAGTTCAGTTGTTGTAAAATCTGATACAACTGCGGTGAAAGCTTTTAAAGTAGAAGACCAAGAGGCTGATAAAAAAACGGAACCAAAAAGCGACAAAAAACTAGAATGTGTTTTCGTAAAAGTGGGAGATAAAGCTAAAATTCGAATCATAAAAACAGGAATTCAGGACGACACCAATATTGAAGTAATTACAGGACTTAAAAAAGGAGATGTTGTTATCACCGGACCTTATACAACCGTTTCAAAAGATTTGAATTCGGGCGATAAAGTGACTACGGATAAAGTGGAAGAGAAAAAGTAAAAGTTATTTGTAATTTATAACTTTGCAAAAAAATAAACACAAGTTTGTCATTCCGACGAAGGAGGAATCTCATTAGTTGCTCTTGTTATGAGATTCCTCCTTCGTCGGAATGACAATTTGGAAAGAAATAATTTAGAATTAAACCCCAAATCTAAACCCCATTTTGCCTTACATTCTCAACATCGAAACCGCTACTAAGAATTGTTCTGTTGCTTTGTCAAAAGGAGGAAAGACAATTTTATG
>NZ_JAQTPQ010000162.1 GCF_028712645.1 Flavobacterium sp.
AAATGTACTTTTCCCAACTCCAGGAACACCTGTAATTCCTATCCGAATTGATTTATTAGCGTGTGGCAAACAAGCATTAATTACTTCGTTAGCTTTTGCTAAATGATTGGTATTAGTGCTTTCGACCAAAGTAATCGCCCGACTTAATGCAGAAATATTTCCGTTCAAAATGCCATCAATTAATTCCTGTGATGAGGGCTGAATTTTTCTGAATTGCTGAACTTGCTCGATAGCACTTGAACTGATAATTTCTGGAGCAGAAATACCAGCTTTTTCGTGAAGTGCTGAATGTTTTATCTTATCGTTTCCCAAAACTAAATATCATTTGAGTAAAATTAGTGCTTAAATATGAATAAATTTATTTTTTTGAAGAAGAATTAGTTGCAATGGCTTTTGATTAAAATTAATGGTCCTACTGGAAATGTTGTGAATATTCAATTTTTTTTAAACCATTAAGATATTAAGTTTCATTAAGAAAAACTGTAAAGCTTAATTTCCTTACTATCTTAATGGTTAAAAATGTTTGTATATTTATATTTTAAATGTTTTGACTTTCCACACAAAAACCAGTAGAACCAAATTAATTTTAAAATCATATCAGCATTAATTTTTTTGTTTGATAATTTGAAAAATTAATAAATTACTCAATATCTTTGAGCGCTTATGTCAAATTTCATTTTAATCTTCGGTTTTTTATTGCTTGGAATTGTTTTGCAAAATGTAAAACGGTTTCCAAAAAACATATATAAAACTTTAAATTGGATTGTAATTCATATTTGTCTTCCTGCATTAGCCTTATATCATATTCCAAAAATAAAATGGAGTATTGATTTATTATTCCCTATTAGTATTGCTTGGATAGGTTTTATTGTTTCTTACTTGCTATTTACTATTTTGGGAAGAAAGTTTGGATGGTCAAAAAAACTTACGGGATGCCTTATAATTACAGCGGGATTGGGCAATACTTCTTTTTTAGGATTCCCTATTATTGAAGCTTTATATGGACAAGAAGGAATGAAGACGGCAATTTTAGTTGATCAACCTGGGTCATTTGTTGTTCTTTCTACATTAGGGATTTTGGTAGCTACATTGTACTCTAAGGAAAGCCCAAATGGTTTTCATATTGCAAAAAAAATCATTTTTTTTCCGCCTTTCATTACTTTTATTTTGGCTTGCGTAATGAATGTTTTAAATTTTGATTTTCATCAATATGTAGAGTTTGTATTGCAAAAAATAGGTAGTACAATGACTCCTTTGGCAATGCTATCGGTTGGTTTGCAATTGCATTTTGATAGTAAAAGTCAACATTGGAGATTTTTAGGATTAGGACTTTTATATAAATTAGTATTAACTCCTGCAATGTTCTATTTATTATATGTTGTAATTTTTCATCAGCACACAAAAATAGTTGAAGTTGCAATAATGGAATCGGCAATGGCACCAATGATTATGGCAAGTATATTGGCTTCTTCTTATGGCTTGAAATCTAGATTAAGTAGTATGATGGTGGGTTATGGAATACCAATATCATTTATTACTTTAATGTTCTGGTATTTTGTGTTGAATCATATTTAAAACAGTATTGATATTTAAGTTATATGACTATCCATGACTTGTACCAAACCGATAATATTAACCACAGATTTTTTTGGTAATTATGTGTAAAATCTGTGAAATCAGTGTCAAAAAAATATAATTGGTACACTTTGCGGACAGTCATATTAAGTTAAATAAGCTTATTTATTTTGGCATATTGCAACAACATAATTGTTTTTGCATCTTTTATTTCACCAGTTTGAATCATTGCAAAAGCCTTATCAAAAGAAAGTTCCAAGACTTCGATATTCTCTTGTTCAGAAGCTATTCCGCCACCTTCATTAACTTTCATAGTTGCGTTATATTCGCCAACGAATAGGTGTAAAATTTCAGTTACCGAACCGGGCGACATATAAGTTTCAAAAATTTTTTGAACTTTCGAGAGTCGATAGCCAGTTTCTTCTTCGGTTTCTCGAATGATACATTGTTCAGGATAATCTTTATCCAAAAGGCCTGCACAAACTTCAATCATCATTCCCGATTCATTTCCATTGAGATAGGATGGCAACCGAAATTGTCTAGTCAAAATAACGGTTTTTTGAGTTGAATTGTAAAGTAAAATAGCAGCTCCATTTCCTCTATCATACACTTCCCGAATATGTGTTTCGACTGGTTTGTTCTCTTCTTGATATTCAAAAGTCACTTTATTTAGTAAATACCAATTATCTGAAAGTAATTCGGTTTTTTGGATTTTTATTTTTGGGTTGTCCATTTTTGTCATTGTTTTATTAAAAAACGCCCTGAAATTTCAGAGCGTTTGTGTAATTTATTTCAAAATTGTTTGCTTCCTGTCTGGTCCGACAGAAACAATTTTTATAGGAACTTCGACAAATTCTTCTATAAATTCGATGTATTGTTTTAGCTCAATTGGTAACTCATCATATTTTGTCATTCCAGTCAAATCTGCTTGCCATCCTTTGAATTCTTTAAAGACTGGAGTTACATTCTCAGGTTCGATGTTGTAGGGAAAATGAGAAATGTTCTTGCCTTTGTAATTGTATTCGGTGCAAACTTTTAAAATTGGAAAACCAGAAAGAATATCTCCTTTCATCATCATCAATTGGGTTACACCATTAATTTGAACAGCATATTTCAAAGCTACTAAATCCAGCCATCCGCAACGTCTTTGTCTTCCTGTAACCGAACCAAATTCATTTCCAACTCTTGCCATTGTTGCTCCATCTTCATCAAAAAGTTCTGTTGGAAAAGGGCCACTTCCTACACGAGTTACATAAGCTTTGAAAATTCCATAAACTTCTTTTATTTTGTTTGGAGCAATTCCAAGACCAGTACAAGCACCAGCTGCAGTTGTGTTTGATGAGGTTACAAATGGATAAGTTCCAAAGTCAACATCTAATAATGAACCTTGAGCACCTTCGCATAATATTGATTTCCCAGCTTTTTGAGCTTGGAACAAATATTCTTCGCTGTCTATGAAATCTATTTTTTTCAATTCTTCGATGGCTTCAAAGAATTCTTTTTCCATTTCTTCTAAATTGTATTGAATGGCAACATCGTAGAATGCAATCATTTCTTCGTGTTTGTTTGCCAACGCTCGGTATCTTTCTTTGAAATCTTCGAGTTCAATATCGCCAACACGAATTCCATTTCTACCAGTTTTGTCCATATAAGTTGGACCAATTCCTTTTAAAGTTGAACCAATTTTTGCTTTTCCTTTAGCGGCTTCTGAGGCGGCATCAAGCAAACGATGCGTTGGCAAAATTAA
This sequence comes from Flavobacterium sp., assembly GCF_028712645.1. GTDB lineage: Bacteria > Bacteroidota > Bacteroidia > Flavobacteriales > Flavobacteriaceae > Flavobacterium. The sequence continues at coordinate 3,323 of NZ_JAQTPQ010000162.1, forward strand.
ATGTGCTTTTCTGGAAATGATTAATTTATTTTTGATGTCTAAATTAAACTTTGCCAAGCCTTCAATTTCTTTTTGAAAAACAACAGGGTCAATTACAACTCCGTTTCCAATAATGTTTACGGCAGTTTTATGAAAAATTCCTGAAGGAATCGTTCTCAAAACGTGTTTAATTCCGTCAAATTCTAATGTGTGTCCTGCATTTGGACCTCCTTGGAATCTGGCAATTATATCATATTTTGATGTAAGAACGTCAACAATTTTTCCTTTTCCTTCGTCTCCCCATTGTAATCCTAATAATAAATCTACGGTCATTCTATGTGTTATTTGTAGTTAATTTGTGTTTATTGATATTTCAGTTTGGTGTTGTCTGTGCTATTTTTTTCTTTTTGTTCCGTATAAATACAAAGAGTGATTAGTTATATCTATGTCAAAAATTTCTTCAATAGTTTTTTTAATACTTTGAATTCTTGGATCACAAAACTCAATTACTTCTCCGGTGTCTGTTATAATTATATGATCGTGTTGTTTGTCGAAATAGGACTTTTCGTAGTAAGCTTGGTTTTGTCCAAATTGGTGTTTACGAACCAAAGCAGATTCCAATAAAAGTTCAATAGTGTTGTATAAAGTTGCTCTACTCACTCGGTAGTTTTTATTTTTCATTTTGATATACAGATTTTCAATATCAAAATGTTCTTCACTATCATAAATTTCTTGTAGGATAGCGTAGCGTTCAGGAGTTTTACGATGTCCTTTTTTTTCAAGATACATTGTAAAAACATTTTTTACAATTTCTTGATTTTTACTGTTATCGATTGAAATTTGTGTCATATTAGGCAAAGATAAATTTTATTTTTCAGTTTAGAAGTTTAAGCGTTTAAAAGTTTATTAACTATATTCTGAAACACTTATACCTGTGATTTTTCCTCAATTTTTATATTCTCTCACCACTTTTTCAATACCATCAATTTTCTTGATATTGTCAATTAGTCTCTTCAAAATAGTATTGTTTTGAACGATAACTGCTATTTGTCCGTTAAAAATTCCTGCTTCTCCACTCAAAGAAATACTTTGAATATTTACGTTCATATTGTCTGAAATTACTTTTGTGAGTTTATTAGTCAAACCTATTGTATCCATTCCTGTTATATGTAAAATAGCTTTAAATTCCTGTTGTGAAGAGTCAATCCATTTTGCCAAAATAATTCGATAAGCATAATTTGACTGAAGGCTTATGGCATTGGGACAATCTTTTTTGTGGACTTTTATTCCTTCATTTATGGTAATAAAACCAAAAACTTCGTCACCAGGAATTGGATTACAACAAGAAGATAATTTATAATCTAATTTGTCATGGTCAACGCCAAAAACTAGCATATCATAATTGCTGCTAATGACTTGTTTGTGAATATCTTCGTTTACAGTGCTCGAAGAACGCTTGATTTTGCTCTTGAAGAAATTAATAAAAGTATTACTTTTTTGTGTGGCATAATCCTTTAATTGCTGGTTTTCAATTGCTCCAACTCCCACTCTGTAAAATAAATCCAAGCTGGTTTTTAACTTGAAAAAATTAACCAATTCATTAACCACCGATTCGCTCATAGTGATTTTTAAATGTCTCAGTTTCCGAGTGAGGATTTCTTTTCCTTCTTCAGCAATTTTTTTGGTATTTTCGTTTAGGACATTTTTAATTTTATTTTTTGCCCTCGAAGTCGTAACATAATCCAGCCAGTTAGCTGTTGGTTTTTGGTATTGTGAGGTAATTACTTCAATTTGGTCGCCGCTTTTTAGCTCGTGATTCAAAGGAACCAATTTCCCGTTGACACGTGTTCCTCTGGTACGAATTCCAATTTCTGAGTGAATGCTGAATGCAAAATCGAGTGAAGTAGCTCCTTTTGGCAACGATTTTATTTCTCCTTTTGGTGTGAAAACGAAGATTTCTTTAGAGTATAAATTCATTTTGAAGTCTTCTACAAAATCCACAGCATTCGTTTCTGGGTTTTCTAGAGCTTCTTTCAAAAGATTCAACCAAGCGTCTAAGCCACTGTCTTCTGAACCCGAACCACCTTGTTTGTATTTGTAATGGGCAGCATAACCTTTTTCGGCAATTTCGTCCATTCGTTCACTACGAATTTGAATTTCAACCCATCTTCCTTTTGGTCCCATTACGGTGATGTGTAAGGCTTCGTAACCTGTTGTTTTTGGTGATGAAATCCAATCTCTTAAACGGCTCGGGCTAGGTCTATAATGATCTGTTACAATAGAATATATTTTCCAAGCCAAGAACTTTTCGTCGTGTGGTTTTGATTTGTAAACAATGCGCAACGCAAATTTGTCATAAACTTCATCAAAACCAACTCCCTGCGCTTTCATTTTGCGATAGATGGAATAGATAGATTTTGGCCTTCCTTTTATAATATAATCGAGTTTTTCTTCGTCCAATGTTGCTGTAAGGATATCTGAAATGTCTTTTATATAGGCGTCTTGTTCCTCTTTGGTTTCTTTTATCTTGCTTACAATGTCATTATAAATTGCTGGTTCGGTATATTTTAAGCCTAAATCTTCTAATTTGTTTTTGATTTTATATAATCCCAATCGATGTGCTAGTGGTGCATAAATATATAAAGTCTCGGATGCAATTTTCACCTGTTTGTAATCTTCCATATCGTCCAAAGTTTGCATATTATGCAATCTATCGGCAATTTTTATTAGGATTACACGAACGTCATCATTGAGCGTCAATAGCATTTTTCGAAAATTTTCGGCTTGCATTGAGACATTCATTTCCTTTTGAACTATGGAAATTTTAGTCAATCCTTCGACAAGTTGAGCCACTTTTGCGCCAAACATTCGATCAATGTCTTCTATGGTTATTGGAGTGTCTTCGACAACATCGTGAAGTAACGCCGCCGCAATTGCAGTAGCTCCTAGACCTATTTCATAGGCAACAATTTTTGCAACAGAAATAGGGTGAAAGATATAAGCCTCTCCTGATTTTCTTCTTTGATCTTTATGTGCATCTACAGCAACGTCAAATGCTTTACGAATGAGCTTTTTGTCTTCGGGAGTTAGTGTTTGATAGCTAATTCGAAGTAGCTCTTTGTATTCTTGAGCGATTGCTTTATTTTCTATTTCAACTTCAGGCATAAGTAGTGGTTCAATTTCTAAAAATAGCAATAAGAAATGAGAAAAACAAAAAGTAATTGTGATTTAATTGGTTAAAATTTATTCTTTAATTCTAACAAAATTCAAATCTTGGAAATCATAACTAAAATCAGTTAATTCTGAAATTGGTTTCATTTTTAGTGCATCTGGTTTTCCGTTTTCATCCAATTCAAAAAACAAGAAAGCATCTGCATTAAAACTACGATTATCCCATTTCAAGGTAAAAGTATTGTCTTTATAAAAGAAAGCTTCGCCAACTAATTTAGACGAGCGAACAGATTTGAAAAATAATTTTCCTTTTTTTTCTGAAATTTCAATTTTCCCAAACCAATTATCAACATAGGAACCTTCGTATTTTTTTAAATCAATTTTTAGTTTATCTTTTTGATTTTTTGAGACTAATGCCCAAACTTCATCAGTGCTTTTATCTGCTTCTGAAATATGATCTTTTTCTCTTTTTCCGTAGAATTCTACATAATTGGTGTAAGGAATATCAAGATAGGAATCTTTAATTGTGTTTGTAATAGCTGTAAAAGCTGCTCCAGATTGCTGATTTGTCAATACAACAATTCCTAAATTTAACTCTGGAAATAAAGTAGTTTGAGTAACAATTCCTTCCAGTCCGCCAGTATGAGTTACTTGTTTATAGCCTTTAATATCACTCAAAAACCATCCTAAACCATATCCGCTAAAATGGGTATTGTAAGGAGCTCTTGTAGTTGCAGGAATTATGGTTTGCAACTGCCACATTTCGTTTTGTTCCTTTCCTGAAAATAATTGATTTTGTTTTTCTGAACCATATTTTCCGTTTTGTAATTGCAGAATCATCCATTTGCTCAAATCGTTTACACTTGAATAAATTCCGGCAGCAGCATCAAAAGTTTGATTTTTATATCGAGAAATTATCTTGAGTTTTCCATCAGTTGGAACGTGAGGTGCAATAACATTTGTTGTGTCTTTGAGTCTGACAAATGAAGCGGCGCTATTGTTCATTTCTAAAGGTTTCATAATATGGTTTTCGATAAAATCACACCAAGTTTCACCGCTCACTTTTTCGATGACTACGCCTGCTACAATATAAAGCAAATTGTCATAATCAAATTTTGTTCGAAACGAAGAAACGGGTTTTAAGTATTGTAGATTGAGAATGATATCCTCAGGTTTAAAGTCACTTCCGTCAGGCCAAATCATCAAGTCGCCCGCTCCAAGTCCAAGTCCGCTTCGGTGAGTGATTAAATCTCGAATAGTGAATTCATTGGTTACATATTCATTATACATCTTGAATTCAGGAATGTATTGCGTCACTTTATCATCCCATTTAAGTTTTCCTTCATCAATAAGCATTGCTAATGCTGCGGATGTAAAGGCTTTACTATTTGAGGCAATTCCGAAAAGTGTATTCGCATCTACTTTTTCA
>NZ_JAQTPQ010000163.1 GCF_028712645.1 Flavobacterium sp.
TGCAAGAGTCAAATTATGAACTTCAGAATAAGAAACATTTGCAGTCCCATTGAAATACCAAATTGACGACTTCGTCGAGTCAGAAGAAATATTCACAGAAATATTTTCATAAGAATAAGTTGTATTCGTCGGAGAAATAAATAAAATTAATGGCGGAGTCGTGTCTTCTTCCTCGCCAGAAATAATTGTAACATTCCAGTTTCCAGTTATATTTGAAATTGACATGTCAGAAGTTTGATTTGCAAATGCAAAAAAATAATAAGCATTTCCAATAGCCCCAGTTGCATTTACCCAAAAAGTTATGACTTGCGATTCTCCTGCATTTAAAGTTACATTTCTTGGATTGCTTTCATTTGTATAAAATGGTGTCGTCGGAGAAGTTGAAATTAATCCTTTAGAAGAAGTATATCCCAAAACAAAATGTTGAAGAGCAAAACCAGTCATATCCCCTAAAAAATGGTGTTGTCCTTCTGTAGAATAAGTTCCTAAAATACTCCCAGTTGAATTTAGTTTTGTTACATTAATTGAAGCGTAATCAGCAACCCAAACATTATTAGAAGAATCAATCGAAACACCATAAGGAGTAATAATTGAATCTAAATTATAAGTTCCTAAAATACTCCCAGTTGAATTTAGTTTTGTTACATTGCCGCTGTTAACTGTAATCCAAATATTATCAGAGGAATCGATTGCAATTCCCATTGAGACATCATCAATATTATAAATGCCCAAAATACTCCCAGTTGAATTTAGTTTTGTTACATTTTTCTTGTCACTAGAAGTAACCCAAACATTTCCTGAAGAATCAACTGCAATTCCTTTAGGTTTAGAACTATCTTCAACTGTAAAAGTTCCCAAAATACTCCCAGTTGAATTTAGTTTTGTTACATAATTGCTTAAATAATGAGTAATCCAAATATTATCAGAGGAGTCAACTGCTATCCCAAGAGGATTATTTCCAACAGTGAAAGTTCCTAAAATACTCCCAGTTGAATTTAGTTTTGTAACACTTGTAGTACCTACTACCCAAGTATTATTAGATGAATCAACTGCAATTCCAAAATTATTATGCCCAATATTATAAGTTCCCAAAATACTCCCAGTTGAATTTAGTTTTGTTACAAGATAACCCAAACCGCAAGAAACCCAAGCATTGTTAGACAAATCAATTGCAACACCCGAAGGATAATAACAACCAGCAGAATAAATACCTAACTTATTTCCAGATAAATCAAACAGAGTAACATTCCCTGGATCGTGATCAATAACCCAAACAAAAGGGGTTGAAACTTGCGGATCCAAACTAACATTAATTTCTCCACAATTTGCATTCTCACAAGAAACATTTACAGTCACATTAAAAAAACTATTTTGAGTTGCATTTATTCCATCTAAATTTTCAGGATTAATTAAATCAAGATTAATTTTCGGAGTTGTATCCCCACTTGAAATCGTTGCATTTGTATACATTAAATCAGAAATGTTATTCCAGCTCATATGTATTACATTTGAGAAAGAAACAGAGTCCACAATTCTTCCTTTTTTAATTGCTAACCCTCTTCCTCCAGGGGCCCCTAAAGCTTGTGTGTCAGCATCTATTAATTTAACACAACTCCAAGTTCCTGCAGTATTATTACAATATCTCAACGCATTATTAGTCGCATCAAAGTGAGATATATGAACTTTATTATTTTTATCAATTGCTATTGAACTATATCTTCCAATATCATTTGTAGTTTCCACATCTTCACAACTCCAAGTTCCTGCAGTATTATTACAATATACTAAATTAGTATTATTATAATAAGAAATATGAACAATGTCGTCGCCATCAATTGCTATTGATGCTGCATATATTATAGATTTAACTATTGAAACTGAAACACAACTCCAAGTTCCTGCAGTATTATTGCAATACCTTAAATTACTATCTACAGCATCATAATAATGGAGAATATGTGCTTTATTATTTGAATCTAAAGCAATATATTCTGTTCTCCCTTTTTCGGGTGCAATGTCCACATCTTCACAACTCCAAGTTCCTGCAGTATTATTACAATAAGAAATAGTTATGTCCGGATCTTCACCATTTTGAGTAATAATATGGACTCGATTATTTGTATCTATTGCTATTGAACATTCCCTATTATAAATTAAACCCGAGAATATTTCTTCACAACTCCAAGTTCCTGCAGTATTATTGCAATAAGAAAGAATTTCATCAGAACTATAACATATATGAATTTTATCATTTGAATCTATTGCTAATTCAATATCATCATATGTTTCCAAAGTATTATAAGGTAAATTTACACAACTCCAAGTTCCTGCAGTATTATTGCAATATTTTGGTATAGTAGAGTTATAGTAAGATATATGAACAAAATCGTTATTATCTAAAGCAATTGAAGAAAGTGAACCTGTTGTAGATTCTACAACTTGTGTATCAGCCCTAATAGCATAGACAAAAAATAAAATAAAAATAAATAAAAATATAACTGCAAATAAAATTCCACCAATTTTTGTCATACTTTTTTTATTCATCTTCCTTTTTTTACGTAAATACTTAAAATTTTTTTACCTTTTCTCACACTTCTATAAACATAAGGCCCATATTTTTTTCCGTTCCGAGAAATATATCGTTTATACACCATCTTTTACACTACTCAAAAGAAAATCCTATTTATAAATCTTTTTACACTACAAAAATAAAGTTAATTTAAAGGTACATTATATTTTTTAGCCAATTCTTTTATTTCTTTAACTTCTTCAGAAGTTTCAGAATAAACTTCTCTTTTTTTTAATCTTCCATAAACTAAAGTAAAAGGTCTGCTTAAATTGCTTAAAAAATCCTGCCAGAAATTTTCTCCTCTTTTTTTTAATTTAAACTTCACAGGATAAATAGGTTTTAAATCAAAATCTCCCCAATTAAAAACAGGATAATTTTCTCCAAACATACCAATTAATTTATCATCCCCTCCAACAAAACCTTGTCTTCTTAATTCACTATAAGCCATAACTTCTGGCCATAATTCTCCAGTAGTATATCTTGTTTTAGAATAATTTCCTACAATCAAAGGGTTTCTACTAAACTTATTTGGACTATCATCTATAAACTGATTAAATAATTCCGAATATCTTTCAAATTTAGTTTTAATTTCTTTAGTTTTTATTGCTTCTTGAAATAATTCATTCATTAAAGGACTAATAGGTTTACCCTCTTTAGTAACCATATAAAAATATTCTAAATAATGATTCATTTCGTTTGTAAAAACTTTTTTTCCTTGGGCTTCCGCAGTTTTTTCTAATTCTTTTTTTAATTCTTCTTTCAATCTTTCAATTTCTCTTTTTCCTTGATAAAATTCTCCCGCCTCTCGAAATAATCTTTCTCTAAAAGGTTTTATTCCCGCTCTTACATCCTCTCTTTGTTCTTTAGATAAACCTTCAAAATATAATTTAGTAAAAATTTCTTTGTAAACAATACTCGCCCAATTTTGGTCCAGCATAAATTCATTAATAAGAATATTCCCTCTAATAGAATAAGCCCCTTCTAAATCAGCAAAATAAAAAGGAGCCAACACGTTTGGAATAACTTCTCTTTCAGGCCTAAATCTTTCACCTCTAATTATTTTTACATTACCGATATTCACAGGAAGTCTTAAATTTCTAAGCAAGTTTTCATAAGTTGAAATTGTACCCCCCAACTTTCCAGCTAATGTTTGGCCCCTTAATATTTTTCTTGCTGATTCTGAAAATCCTTCCCTGTCATCATCTAAAGGAACTGCAAGCCCTTTATTCCAAGTTTCAACCCCTTCTTTAATTAAATTAAAATTATTTGTTTTAAGTCCTTCATTTAATCTTTCTAATATTACTGCTTTTTCAGGAGTTATCGGATCTTTTAATGGTTTAAAATATCTCTCACCATAAGAATATAATCCTGTTAAAAGAACGAAAGCAGCAGCTCCAGGAATAATATATCTCTTTAACAATTTCTTAGGACTTGGAAAAGAAAAAAATTTTTTAACCAAACTATTTTCACAACTAGAAATTTCGTCAACTTCATCTTCAGTCATTGATTCTAAATTATAATTGCCCATAATATTTTTAGAAAATTATACTATTTAAATTTTATCATAGTTGTTACTTATTAATAGTATCATAAATAAAACCACCTATCAGCCCAAAAAGTTTATAAATGTTCAATTAATCGTTTTTGTATGACGAAAGAATTAACAGAAAAAATTTCTGGAAGTTATGAAAGAATTTCTGACGGAATTTATAAAAATGTTCGTAATGCTTTTTATGTTGGAGTGTTAAGTATAGGTTTAGTCGGTTGTGTTCCTGGCCCACATCATCGAGATCCATCTCCATCGTATATTAGACCAGTGTATGAAGTTCGAGAACCGCCAAGAAAATCACACCCACCCATTATATATCATTCCACACCTAAAATTAGAGAAGGAAAAAAACCATATCATCCACCGGCATATCACAAACCCGCACCACCACATAAACCTAAACAGATTCCAAGTGCACCACCAAGATTTAAGCCAGGAAAACCAAAACCTTCTCCAAGTTTACCCCCTAAAAGACCTTATCCAAAAAAATAATTCTCAGAAAATTTATAAATATCAAATCTTTATTCTTTTATGAAAAAATTTTATATCACAATTATAATTTTATCTTTAATTATTTTAACAGGAATTATTTTTTATTTAAACATTGAAAAAACAGAAGAAGAAAATAATATTTCTCCACTCAACAAAAATGCACTTTCATCGCCAGAAGTCCAAGCACTAAATCTCGCAATCGATGGAAAATTCAAATCCCGTGCAGTTTCTTGGAAAGCTCTAAACGAATTCGGAGAAACCGCGCCTTTTGAAAAAATGGCAGAATCAGAACAGCAAGTAATTGATTATATAAAAATATTTTTTACAAAATATTCTATTCAAGTTCCTGAAAATGAATGGCTTATGAAAATTAATTTCAATTCTACAGAAGAAGCCTGCAAAAAAGGAATAAATGTCGAAGAAGAAAACATCCGACTCTATGACGAATTTTCAGGAAAATTAAAAAATCAGGAAATCATAGAATTATTTTCTTTTCTAAAAAGCACAGCAGAAAACAACATCAAAATTTTTGAGAATTGTTAGAATATTTTCCCAAGAATTTCTTATCATAAGATTTCCAAATCGAAATCAAACCCGCAATTGCAATATAAAAAAGCGAGAGAATTATTTCAGTTCTAATTTCAAAATAAAAAAAAGAAATCGCAGAACTCAAAATTAAAGAACCTGCAAAAATTACCAAGAACCATTTTCTTAATTGAAGGATTTCATCTTTGCACAAATAAGCAAGCAAATATCCGACAGGAAAAGCCGAAATTAAAAATATTATTGTCAAAATTTCTTTTATCATAAATTATTTAGAATAATCCGATATTTAAATTTATTTTCCCCATTCAAATTTTCTTTTTGCACGCACTTGCAAACCTTGCAAAGATTCTCTTGCTCCGCAATTCAAACCTAAATAAACTTTTTGTCCAGCACGATAAGCACCACTTAATTTTAAACTTATACCAAAGCCCATAATTTGTGCAAATTCAACTGGAGAATAAAAATAATTTTCTCTTTCTTTTGCCCTTCTTGAAATTGCAACTACATTTCCAGTTTCCTTATAACCCTGTCTAAATTCTCTAACACAAGAAACCAATCTTGAAAAATAATTTTGTCTTTGGTCAACAACATCATTTGAGTTTTGCATCTGCAACTTAAAAAAATATAATTTATAAACATTATTCTTCTGTAAAGAATATGATTATTGATGTTCACTGCCATCTAGACCACGAAAGATTTTCGCAAGATTTAGACAAAGTTATAGATAGAGCGCGAAAATCCGGTGTAAAATTTATAATTACTTCAGGTGTAAATTCGTCGACGAACAGAAAAATTTTAGAAATCAAAAAAAATTTTTCTGACATCGTAAAAGTTTCTTTTGGAATTTATCCTCTTGATGCATTAAAAAAAGAAATAGAAATCGGCGAAGCAAACGGATTTTCAAGAGACATTGAAAGTTTTGATTTAGAAAAAGAAATTTCTTGGATTGAAAAAAATAAAAATGAATGCGTCGCAATCGGAGAAGCAGGACTTGATTTCAAATATTCTTCAGAAAAAAATGAGCAAATAAAAATTTTCCAAAAAATTATAGATTTAGCTAAAAAGATAAATAAACCTTTAATAGTTCATTCAAGAAAAGCAGAATTAGAAGCACTCGAACTTCTCGAAAAATCAAATTACAAAAAAATTATTCTTCATTGCTTTTCAGGAAAAAAATCTCTAATAAAAAAAGGAATTGATTTAGGATTTTATTTTTCTGTTCCGCCAGTTATAACGCGGTTGGAACATTTTCAAATGCTCGTCGAACTAGTCCCACTTTCACAACTATTAACAGAAACCGACGCGCCATATCTCTCACCAATTCAAGGCGAAAGAAATGAATCCTCAAATATAAAAATAACTTTAAAAGAAATAGCAAAAATAAAAAATCTTCCTGAAGAAAAAGTTGAAGAAGAAATATTTAATAACTCAAAAAGATTATTTAATCTGTAATGGAAATCAAAAATTTAAAAGAACTCAAAGAAAATTTTAAACTGCTTCTTTCAAATATGGATAAAAATATAGAATCGCTTTACAATCTTGCAACCCACGACGAGAAAACAGGATTATATAATTACAGATTTTTTCAAGAAATTTTTGGAATAGAATTTGAAAAAGCAAAAAGAGGACAAAACCTTTCAATTGTAATTTTTGATATTGATAATTTTAAAATGATAAATTCAAAATTCGGGCATATTAATGCAGATAAAATTCTTATAAAAGTCGCAAAAATAATTAAAAATATTCTAAGAAAATACGATGTCGTCGCAAGATTTGGCGGAGAAGAATTTATTGTAATGCTCCCTTCAACAAATTTAATAAAAGCAAAAAAAGTTTCAGAAAGAATTAGAATTTCAATAGAAAAAGATTTCAAAAAAGAAAAGGTTACAATTTCAGGCGGAATTGCTGAATATAAAAAAGGAGACACAAAAGAAAAATTAAAAAATCGAGCAGATAAATTTTTATTTAAAGCAAAATCAAACGGCAAAAATAGAATTGAATTTTAATCTTCTAAAAAAAAGTTTTCATTCAAAGCATCTGAATTAGCAATCAAATCAGTAGCAGTAATTATGCCAACGAGCTTTCCCTTTTCTACAACAGGAAGTCGCTTAATTTCATTTTCAGTCATAGTTTTCGCCGCGTCATCCAAACTTGAATCTGGAGAAATCGTGATTACATCTTTACTCATAATTTTAGAAATCTTTTCATTTAATCTTCCAACATTTTTTAAAACATCTCTTTCAGTGATTATCCCAACGATATTTTCGCCTCTCATAATTATCAAACTACCAACTCTTTTCTCAGACATAATTTCCGCCGCCTCTTTTAATTTTATTTCTTCAACAGCAATAGCTCTTTTCATAATTTCTTCAACTTTCATAATCTTCGTCGGGAATTCCCATTGCTTTTTGTAATTTAATTATTTCCTTCAAACCAGTCGAACCAAAACCTTTATCATATCTTTCTGTAATATCTAATTTTTTTACATCGACAATTTTTACTTTTGTAACCGGAAGAATTACTAACTGCGCAATTCTCATTCCTTTTTCAATTGTAACACTTTCATCTGCAAAATTTATTAGAACAACTGAAACTTCTCCTCGATAAGCCGGGTCAAAAGTTCCTGCAGCAGTATGCACATTCATCTTACTAACAATTCCAGCTCTATCTCGAATTAATCCGACATGTCCTTCTGGAATTTTTATTGC
>NZ_JAQTPQ010000164.1 GCF_028712645.1 Flavobacterium sp.
AATCGGTCAAGGTATAGATTTAGGAACCTATCCTCAAGTTAAAACATTTATTTTTGGACTAAAAGCCAATTTTTAATACTAAAATATAAATACTATATAGTTATGAAATTATTTAAAAATTATTTAAAAATATTCTCGGCATTGATGATATTGTTTTTATCATCTTGTTCCAATTATTTGGATACTGAGCCGATTACGGAAGAAGCAACTACCCTAAATAATGGTATTGTGATAAAAGATGCTGCTGCTGCAGAATCTAGGATGAACGCAGTTTACGGAACTTTTGGCTCGGGTTATTGGCAATTGGATTTCTTCTTGGTTGGTGACGGACAATCTGATAATGCTTATATGGGTGCCGATAACCCTGCCATTTTCCAATATGAAACCTACCAAATGTTATCTACTAATTCGCAAATGAAAGGCGATTGGAATGACCTTTACAATAGTATAAACACTTGTAATATTGTGATCAATTATGTTGATCAAGCTACAGATTTAAATCCAACTCGAAAAAACGAAATGATTGGTGAGGCTTCATTGATTAGAGCGCTGAATCATTTTCAAGCCGTTCAATTGTGGGGAGACTGTCCTATTGCAAAAGAAGCTATTTTTTCAATTTCAAGTGCTAACTTCGAAGCAGCATTCAACGCGCTATTCCCAGCAAGAAAACCAGTTGTCGAAGTTTATGCACAAATCATTGCTGATTGCCAAGTGGCAATTCAAAATGCTCCTGATGCTTCTAACAAATTTAAAGCCAACAAAATGGCTGCCAACGCGCTTCTTGCAAAAGTATATGCTACGATGCCAAATCCTGATTGGACTAAAGTGATTCAATATTGCGATGTGGTTATTGGTGGAGGTTACACACTTTTACCAACATTTGATCATCTTTTTGATAGCGCACACGAAGGAAATGCAGAATCAATTTGGGAAGTTAATGGCGACGGATGGAGTAGCCCAATCGGTGCTTGGAATACTTTTATGTTTATAGGAACAGATTGGAAAAAATTTAATGCGCCTTCTCATACTTTAGTTCAAGCTTTTACAAATAATGGCGATACTCAAAGAGCAGCCTCAACTATTACAAGAGAAAATGTAGGCTGGGCTGATACCTATTGGTCTTCTACAAACTACCCTTTTGCTTATAAAATGAGAGATACCAATGGTAATCAAAACTACTATATTGCTCGTTTAGCAGATATTTTATTGCTAAAAGCCGAAGCTTTGGCAAGTAAAGGAGATTTTAATGGAGCGATGACTTTAGTAAATCAAGTAAGAACAAGAGCCGGAATTGCTTCAATTAGTGCTTCAAACCAATCGGATGCCATTGATAAAGTTCTTGAAGAAAGATTAATGGAATTAGCTTTCGAAGGCGATCGTTGGTTTGATTTAAAAAGAATGGGAAAAGCCATTGAATTGTTGTCTCAACAAAAAGATGGTAATGGAATTGTTTTATCATTTGCCTCTAATATTAATCAAAATAGACTTTTATGGCCTATTCCTCAAGATAAATTAGATGCTAATGCATTATTAGTACAAAATCCTGGTTATTAGTTTTGTTTTTTTAATCCATTGATAAGAACTGTTTAAAATGTTATGAAAATAATTTTTGTTCTTATTGATGGATTATTTTTTTGATTTCAAATTGCAGATATATTCGGTCAAGTCAGCCGTAAGTGTTTTACCCATAGACATTCGAGAAAATAAAAAAATCGCATCAGATAAAAATATTCATCAGATTGCTTTCGCCTTTTTATGCTAAAGTTTTTATTAAATAAAAATACAAATATTACACATTAAACTATGAAGAGTTTATTCCTTTTAACCATATCTGTTCTTTTTTTGAATTGTTCATCGTCTAAAAGCATTACTGATAAAACTCCAGCTACAACAGCTCTTTTAGCTCCAACTCAAATGGATTTTTGGCTAACAAAAGGAGATCAGAGTGTAAAACTTCAAAAACAACTAGCAATTTCACCCTTTGGAACAAAGCCTAAAACATTTCCTACAATCGCAGTTGACGAATCTAAAACATTTCAGACTATTGATGGTTTTGGATATACTTTAACAGGAGGAAGTGTTCAAGTAATAAACCAGTTAAATGCTCCAAAGAGAAAAGAATTATTACAGGAATTATTTGGTTCAGGGAAAAATGCAATCTCAGTAAGTTATCTTAGAATTAGTATCGGTGCTTCCGATTTGGATGCAATGCCTTTCACTTATATTGATTTACCAATTGGACAAACCGATATGAATCTTGAAAAATTTAGTTTGGCTCCGAATAAAAATGATGTAATTCCAATGCTAAAAGAAATTCTGGCAATCAATCCAAACATCAAAATAATTGCCACGCCTTGGTCACCACCAGTTTGGATGAAAGACAAAAACAGTTCCATTGGAGGAAGTTTACAGCCTAAATACTATGAAGTTTATGCACAATATTTTGTGAAATATATCCAGCAAATGAAAGCCGAAGGAATTACCATCGATGCCATAACTCCCCAAAACGAGCCATTACATCCCGGCAATAATCCAAGCTTGTTAATGCTTGCCACGCAACAAGCCGATTTTATTAAAAATCATTTGGGTCCTGCTTTTCAAAATGCTAATTTGAAAACTAAAATCATCACGTACGACCATAATTGCAATAAACCTGAATATCCATTAGCTATTTTAAATGATGCCGAGGCATATCCTTATGTAGATGGTTCAGCTTTTCATTTGTATGAAGGAGATATTAGTGCATTGTCAACAGTTCACGACGCATTTCCGAATAAGAATGTCTATTTCACAGAACAATATACATCAAATACAGGCAGTTTTGATGGTGATTTAAAATGGCATTTAAGAAATGTTATCATTGGTTCAATGCGCAATTGGAGTAAAACTGCATTAGAATGGAATTTAGCCAACAATGCTTCTTTTGGACCTAATACTCCCGGAGGATGCACGACCTGCAAAGGTGCCTTGACCATCGAAAATAGTCAAAATTTCACAAGAAATGTTGCCTATTATATTATTGCTCACGCATCAAAATTTGTTCCAGCGGGTTCTGTTAGAATAGCGAGTAACCTGAGTGGAAATTTGCAAAATGTCGCTTTTAAAACACCCGAAGGAAAAAAAGTTTTAATCGTAGAAAACGATGGTGATACAGCCGAAACTTTTAATATTAAGTACAACGAAAAATGGGTCACCACTTCTTTAGAAGCGGGTTCGGTGGCAACTTATATCTGGTAAATAAAACAGTAAAAAATAGAATATAATATTATGCAAAAAATAACAACAGCAACAGTACTCTTGATGGTATCTCTTTTTGCTTTTTCTCAGCAAAAAAAAACGGTGCAATCTAAATCATTTTCAGCAAAAGATAAAAAAATCACTGTTTACACTAGCGCAGATAGTACAAAGTTAAGATTGACCCAAACAGATATTTTAACTTTTAGTCCATCGAAACAACCATTAGAAATTGAGGTTTCAGTTTTTGTAAATCCCACTAAAACTTTTCAGACGTTTATAGGTATTGGTGGAGCAATAACCGATGCCAGTGCTGAAGTTTTTGCAAAATTACCTAAAGACAAGCAAAAAGAATTTATGAATGCCTATTACGATAAAGAAAAAGGAATTGGGTATTCTTTATTAAGAACCACGATTCATAGTTCCGATTTTAGCAGCGAAAGCTATACCTATATCAAAGAAGGAGACAAGGATTTAAAGACTTTCAATATCGATCACGATAGAAAATATCGCATTCCGATGATTAAAGAAGCTATTAAAACCGCTGGCGGAAAACTACCACTTTATGTATCTCCTTGGAGTCCGCCTGCCTTTATGAAAAGCACCAACAATATGCTAAAAGGAGGAACATTGCTTCCAGAATATTATCAATCTTGGGCTAATTATTATACAAAATTTATCAAAGCTTACGAAAAAGAAGGAATGCCTATTTGGGGAATTACCGTACAAAACGAACCAATGGCTACTCAAACTTGGGAATCGTGCATTTTTTCTGCTGAAGCCGAAAGAGATTTCTTGAAAAAATTCTTAGGTCCAACAATGAAAAAAGAAGGTTTAGGAGATAAAAAAATCATCGTTTGGGATCACAATCGTGATTTGATGACCCATAGAGCTAATGTAATTTTTTCGGATCCAGAAGCTTCAAAATATGCTTGGGGAATGGGTTTTCATTGGTATGAAAACTGGTCAGGTGGTTCGTCAATGTATGATAATGTTCGCAAAGTTTATGAAGATTACCCTTCTAAAAAATTACTATTTACCGAAGGATGTATCGAAAAATTTGATGCCAAAAAATATCAGTTTTGGGCTAATGGCGAGCGATATGGAACTTCTATGATAAATGATTTTAATAACGGAACCGTAGGTTGGACCGATTGGAATATTCTTTTAGATCAAAACGGAGGGCCAAATCACGTAGGTAATTTTTGCTTTGCACCCATTCACGCAGATACTGATGCGGGAGAGTTAATTTACACGCCAAGTTATTATTATATCGGTCATTTTTCAAAATTTATTCATAAAGATGCCAAAAGAGTTAGCACTTCGGTTAGTAGAAGCGACTTATTGAGTACTTCTTTTATTAATGTTGATGGAAAAATGGTAACCGTTGTAATGAATCAAACTAACAAAAGTGTAACTTATAATTTAATTGTGGCATCAGAAAAATCGGTCGTCGTAATTCCAGCCCATGGAATTCAGACCTTGGTTTATTAGACTTCGTTTTCGAAATAAAAACTCATTAACAACCTTTTGAAATTCTGTACTTACTTTTTTTTAATTTTTAAATCTACGATATGAAATCTATATTGATATTTCTTGTAATGCCCTTTATGCTTCTGGCACAAGTAAAAAAAGACAGCATCAAAGTGTTTTATTTGGGAGGACAATCAAATATGCAAGGTTTTGGTTATGTGAAAAACCTACCCGATTCTTTGAATAAAAAAATAAAAAATGTTTTTATCTATCAAGGAAATCCTATTGGAGATAATAATGTAAGTGGAGGATTAGGAAAGTGGGATATATTACAGCCTGGTAATGGAACTGGTTTTTCGTCAGATGGAAAAACGAACCAACTTTCTGACAGATTTGGAGTTGAACTTTCGTTAGCCAAAAAACTACAAGAATTATATCCAAACCAAAAACTAGCTTTTATAAAATATGCTCGAAATGGATCCTCAATTGACAGCATTGGAACATCCAGTTTTGGTGCTTGGGAACCTGATTTCAAAGGAGGAAAAGGAATGAATCAATACGATTATTTTCTAAAAACAGTCAATAATGCAATGGCTGTAAAAGACATAAACGGCGATGGAGTTGAAGATGTATTGATTCCGAGCGGCATCATTTGGATGCAAGGTGAAAGTGATGCCGATAAAACAGAAGCCATTGCTAATCAATATTATTCTAATTTGAAAAGATTAATGGATCTTATGAGAGCCACTTTTAGAAACAACGATTTACCAATCGTAATCGGAAAAATATCAGATTCGGGAGATATTGAAGGTGGAAAAGTCTGGAAATTTGGTGAATTAGTACAATATGGCCAAGAAAAATTTGCTGCAACCCAGCCCAATGTTGCTATTGTAAGAACCACAAACAGCTATAAATATACAGATAGGTATCATTATGATAACAACGGATTCATTGATTTAGGAAAACAATTTGCAATTAAAATTTTTCTCTTGAATAATAGAAATACCAACAGGATTAAAAAAGTGTCTTCGAATTAAGTAATTTGTATAATAAAAAAACTATTAACTAGGTAAAAGGGTAAATGGCTTTGGTTGAGCCGTACCAAAATGTCATTTTATTGTTGATTTTATTAAAGAATTTCCCTCTTTGGGTAACTCTAGTTATAAAACACCTAACGGGTAAAACGTATTCTTATCCTATAATCTAAGCAAAGTCTCTTTCTGAAAACTAATGAGGAACTTGAATTTTTCATACGTTCTCTTATTATAAAGTTTTTCCTGATTTGTTGTTCTTACTCCGCCAATTGTGAGAGCTAATTTGTTTGCATTTAAACCTAGAGTCCTAACAACAAAAGCCTTCCTTTTAAATAAGGAGTTCTCGGGTGTTTTTTTAGGTCTTTGGTAAATAGCATAACATTTGGAGTTCTGTCCTTAATTGAGGAGATAATCCTAATTTTGGGAGCATCTACGGTTTCGTTTAAAAAAACAGTTCTAAGGGGTTTCTTGGCAATTTCAATATCACATTCTATCCGTTGAACTACGGGCTGAAACCAAAAAAGGCTATCATTTCTGATAGCCTTTCTGCTTTTGCTCCCTCTCTTGGGCTCGAACCAAGGACCCTCTGATTAACAGTCAGATGCTCTAACCAACTGAGCTAAGAAGGAAAGTGTGTTTCACTTTTAAAGCGGTGCAAATATAAGGCTTAATTTTTTTGAAGCAAATAAAATCTATAAAATTTTTATATTTTTTTATTTCCCTATTATTGCTTTGTAAATATCGTTTCCATTGGCAAACAATAACAAAGTGATAAGTAGTATAAAACCAACCATTTGTGCGTTCTCAAGGAACTTATCGCTCGGTTTTTTGCCGCTTACCATTTCGTATAATAAAAAGATTACGTGACCGCCATCAAGTGCAGGAATAGGCAATAAATTCATTACACCAAGCATTATTGACAATAAAGCAGTAATATTCCAGAAAACTTCCCAACTCCAAGTACTAGGAAAAATATCAAAAATAGCTTTGAAACCACCCACACCTTTATAAGCACCAGTGTTTGGATTGAAAATCGCCTTTAACTGTTTACCATAACCCAGTAACTGGTTTTTTCCTTTTTCAATTCCCACAGGGAAAGCCTCAAAAAAGCCATATTCTTGTTTGCTGAATTTATAAAAACCAAGTTTTTCAAGACTTTTAGGGCCTAAAGAACCTAGAGTTATTCCTAATTTTCCTTCTTTGTTAATTTGAATTTTTAAAGCAACTTCCTTTTCGTCTCTCAGAATAACCGCATCAACAGTCTGGTTTTTATTCGTTTTTAAGAATTCTAAAACTTGATCATCATATCGTGTAGATACACCATTGAGTGATTTGATGACATCTTTTGGGAGAAGCACTTTACTATTTGCTGACGAATCGGTAATTTTCCCTATTACAAATGGTTCTCTCCATCCAATAAAAGGACGTTTTTCGCCTTTAAGAACCTTATCGATTAAATCAACTGGGAAATGGATAGTTTGTTCTGTTCCGTTGCGACTTATCAAAGCCGATTTTGAAAATAAGAGTTTCATTGGAATTTCATCAAAATGCGCTATTTTTTCGCCATCAATGGCAATAATTTTATCGCCAGTTTTGAATCCTAATTCTTCTCCAACAGGACTTGTAACTGCAATTCCATCTTTCAATTCAGAATTATTAAGATACATATCGCCATAAGCATAAGCCATACCAATATAAATCACAAAAGCCAGAATGAAGTTTACAATAACTCCGCCAAGCATAATAATCAAACGTTGCCAAGCAGGTTTTGAACGAAATTCCCAAGGTTGTGCGGGCAAAGCCATTTGTTCTTTGTCCATACTTTCGTCAATCATTCCTGATATTTTCACGTAGCCACCAAGCGGCAACCAGCCAATACCGTATTCGGTTTCGCCAATTTTCTTTTTGAACAAAGAATATTTGATATCAAAAAACAAATAGAATTTTTCTACTCTTGTTTTAAAAATTTTCGAAGGAATAAAATGCCCTAATTCGTGAAGTATAATCAGTAATGATAAGCTCAATAAAAATTGAGAAAGCTTGATAACTATTTCCATTTGTTGTTTTTAAATTCTGTATTGCGCACAAAAGTAAGGCTTTC
>NZ_JAQTPQ010000165.1 GCF_028712645.1 Flavobacterium sp.
AGGCAAAACTTCGGTCGTTGCCAAAGATACTCCTGCTTTTATTGGCAATAGAATTGGAATTTACGGAATCCAAAGCCTATTCCATTTAGTTAAAGAATTAGGTCTCACCATTGAAGAAGTCGATAAATTAACTGGCCCCGTAATTGGTCGTCCAAAATCAGCAACCTTCAGAACTGTTGACGTAGTAGGTTTGGATACTTTGGTTCACGTAGCCAACGGAATTTATGAAAATTGCCTAGACGACGAGCAACACGAACTATTCAAATTGCCAGATTTTATCAACAAAATGATGGAAAATAAATGGTTGGGAAGCAAAACGGGACAAGGTTTTTATAAAAAAGAAGGAAGAGATATTCTTTCCTTGGACTTGGACACATTAGAATATCGTCCTGCAAAAAAAGCTTCATTTGCCACTTTAGAATTGACAAAAACAATTGACAAACCTATCAATCGTTTTAAAGTTCTGATAAAAGGAAAAGACAAAGCTGGTGAATTCTACAGAAGAAGTTTCGCTGGAATGTTTGCTTATGTTTCTAATAGAATTCCTGAAATCTCAGACGAGTTGTATAAAATAGACGATGCAATGAAAGCTGGTTTTGGTTGGGAAAATGGACCATTCGAAATTTGGGATGCCATTGGGGTTGCCAATGGAATAGAAATGATAAAAAATGAAGGTTTAACTGTTGCTCCTTGGGTTAGTGAAATGATTGGAGCTGGAAGTACTACTTTTTATTCTGTAAAAGGAGGCGCAACTTATTTTTATAATATCCCTGCAAAAACGCAACAAAAGGTTCCCGGGCAAGAAGCTTTTATCATCTTGAACAACATTCGCGAAAGCAAAAAAGTATGGAGTAATAGCGGTGCAATCATTCAAGATTTAGGCGATGGAATTTTGAATTTAGAATTCCAATCGAAAATGAATACCATTGGCGGTGACGTTTTGCAAGCTATTAACAAGGCAATTGATTTATCAGAAAAAGAATATCAAGGTTTGGTTATTGGCAACCAAGGAGCTAATTTCTCAGTTGGTGCCAATATCGGAATGATATTTATGATGGCCGTCGAACAAGAATATGAAGAGCTGAATATGGCTATCAAAATGTTCCAAGACACGATGATGCGAGTTCGTTATTCTGGAATTCCTGTTGTAGTTGCACCTCACGGGATGACTTTGGGTGGCGGTTGTGAAATGAGTATGCACGCTGACAAAGTAGTTGCTGCTGCGGAAACATACATTGGATTGGTCGAATTTGGAGTTGGGGTTATTCCTGGAGGTGGCGGATCGAAAGAAATGGCTTTAAGAGCTTCAGATTTTTTTCGAAAAAACGATGTGGAACTAAATGTTTTGCAGGAATATTTCTTGACTGTGGCAATGGCGAAAGTTTCGACTTCAGCTTATGAAGCTTTTGATTTAGGAGTGTTGCAACACGGAAAAGATATTGTCGTTGTCAACAAAGACCGTCAAATTGCCGAAGCCAAAAAACACGCTTTGCTACTAGCTGAAGCAGGGTACACCCAACCCATTCGCAGAAATGACGTAAAAGTTTTGGGGAAACAAGCTTTGGGAATGTTCCTTGTGGGAACTGATCAAATGGAAGCTGGAAAATACATCTCAGAACACGATAAAAAAATTGCCAATAAACTAGCCTATGTGATGGCTGGAGGCGATTTATCGGAACCGACATTGGTAAGTGAGCAATATTTATTGGATATTGAAAGAGAAGCATTTTTATCGCTTTGCACAGAAAGAAAAACATTAGAACGCATCCAATTTATGTTAACCAAAGGAAAACCGTTGAGGAATTAATGACCTCGTAGAGGTCAACTGTTTGTAGAAAATTAATATAATTTAATAATAGCTCCATCGGAGCGACCTGTTTAAAAAAATTATGGCAAATACCTATTCACAAATTTATATTCAGATTGTTTTTGCAGTAAAAGGAAGAGAAAACCTGATTAAAAAAGCTAACCGTGAAGAATTGCATAAATTTATTACAGGTATTGTTTCCAATAGAGAGCAAAAGTTATTAGCCATTTTTGCAATGCCAGACCACGTTCATATATTGGTTGGAATGAAACCCAACATCGCATTATCGTATTTAGTTAGAGATATAAAAGCAGGTTCGTCAAAATTTATTAATGACCGTAAATGGATTAATGGAAAATTCAATTGGCAAGAAGGTTATGGATGCTTTTCATATTCAAAAAGTCATTTGGACAATGTAATAAAATACATTTTGAACCAAGAAGAAGATCATAAAAAACAAACATTCAAAGAAGAATATCATTCGTTTTTTAGAAAAATTTGAAATTGAATATGATGAAAAATATTTGTTTGAATGGATTGAATAACAAACAGGTCGCTCCTACGGAGCTTCTCAAGAAATACACTATTAATGCTACAAACAGTCTACCTCTACGAGGCAATTAATAATAAAAATAAAATAACATTCTAAATGTATTTTTAGAATAAAAAAAATATAGTATTGTTTTAAAAGACCTCGTAGAGGTCAACTGTTTGTAGAAAATATAATTTGAATATCAATTTAGCTCCGTAGGAGCGACCTGTAAAATATTAAAATAATTAAAAAATATGAAAACAGCCTATATAGTAAAAGCATACAGAACCGCAGTAGGAAAAGCACCAAAAGGCGTATTCCGTTTCAAACGCCCTGATGAATTGGCGGCGGAAACGATTCAATTTATGATGAATGAATTGCCTGATTTTGACAAAACACGCATTGATGACGTAATGGTTGGAAATGCAATGCCCGAAGCCGAACAAGGATTGAATGTGGGACGATTAATTTCCTTAATGGGATTAAAAATCGAAGATGTTCCAGGTGTAACTGTCAATAGATATTGTGCTTCAGGATTAGAAACTATCGGGATGGCAACAGCCAAAATCCAGTCTGGAATGGCCGACTGTATCATTGCTGGTGGTGCCGAAAGTATGAGTTTCATTCCGATGGGTGGTTATAAACCTACACCCGATTATGCCGTTGCAGCAGCTGGGCACGAAGATTATTATTGGGGAATGGGATTAACTGCGGAAGCTGTTGCCAAACAATATAACATCACAAGAGCTGACCAAGATGAATTTTCATTTCAATCGCATAATAAAGCATTGAAAGCGCAAGCAGAAGGAAAATTCGACAAGCAAATTGTTCCAATTACCATCGAACAAACATTCGTTAATGAAAATGGTAAAAAAGAAACTAAATCTTATACTGTAACCAAAGATGAAGGACCCAGAGCAGGAACTTCGGTAGAAGCATTAGCAGGATTAAGACCAGTTTTTGCAGCTGACGGAAGTGTTACTGCTGGGAATTCTTCACAAATGAGTGATGGTGCAGCTTTCGTTTTGATAATGAACGAAGAAATGGTTAAAGAATTAAACCTCACTCCTATTGCACGTTTGGTAAATTATGCTTCAGCAGGAGTGGAACCAAGAATTATGGGAATTGGTCCTATAAAAGCCATTCCGAAAGCATTGAAACAAGCAGGATTACAATTGAAAGACATTGATTTAATTGAATTGAACGAAGCATTTGCCTCACAATCATTAGCTGTAATTCGAGAGTTAGGCATAAATCCTGATATAGTAAATGTTAATGGTGGCGCAATTGCATTAGGACATCCTCTTGGTTGCACTGGAGCTAAATTATCCGTTCAACTATTTGACGAAATGAAACGCAGAGGAAATAAATACGGAATTGTGAGTATGTGCGTGGGAACTGGACAAGGTTCAGCAGGAATTTACGAATTATTATAAGCCCCCTAACCCCCAAAGGGGGAACTATCGTGATAATAAATAAAAAATATTGATATAATCTAAAACCCTACTTACCCCTAGTAGGAATTCCCCCTTTGGGGGTTAGGGGGCTGATATGGCAGATAAAACAAGAGGTGGTCAATTCATCGTAAAAGAAACAAAATGCGAAGATGTCTTCACTCCCGAAGATCTCAACGAAGAACAATTAATGATGCGTGACTCGGTAAAAGAGTTTGTGGACAAAGAAATTTGGCCTAACAAAAGTCGTTTCGAAAAGAAAGACTACGCTCTAACAGAAGAAACAATGAAAAAAGCTGGAGATTTAGGCTTTTTAAGTGTTGCAGTTCCTGAAGCTTACGGTGGAATGGGAATGGGATTTGTCAATACAGTTTTAGTTTGCGATTATATTTCAGGAGCAACAGGATCCTTTTCGACTGCTTTTGGAGCGCATACTGGAATAGGAACAATGCCAATTACGTTGTACGGAACTGAAGAACAAAAACAAAAATATGTACCAAAACTAGCTTCTGGCGAATGGTTTGGAGCCTATTGTTTAACAGAACCTGGCGCAGGATCTGATGCCAACTCTGGAAAAACAAAAGCAGTTTTATCCGATGATGGAAAATATTATAGTATTACTGGTGGAAAAATGTGGATTTCTAATGCAGGATTTTGTTCCCTTTTTATTGTTTTTGCAAGAATTGAAAACGATAAAAACATCACTGGTTTCATTGTAGAAAATGATCCAAGCAATGGAATTACAATGGGTGAAGAAGAGCACAAATTAGGAATTAGGGCTTCTTCAACTCGTCAAGTTTTCTTTGCAGACACGAAAGTTCCTGTCGAAAATATGCTGTCTGAAAGAGGAAATGGTTTTAAAATTGCTATGAACGCTTTGAATGTTGGTCGTATCAAATTGGCGGCAGCTTGTCTTGACGCACAACGCAGAGTGACTACTGGAGCCGTGAAATATGCCAACGAAAGAATACAATTTAATACTCCTATTTCACAATTTGGTGCCATTCGTTTAAAATTAGCCGAAATGGCAACTTCCTGTTATGCTGGAGAAAGTGCAACTTACAGAGCTGCAAAAGATATTGAAAACAGAATTACAATTCGTGAAAATGAAGGAACTTCACATCAGGAAGCCGAATTGAAAGGTGTTGAAGAATTTGCCATAGAATGTTCTATTTTAAAAGTTGCAGTTTCCGAAGATGTACAAAATTGTGCGGATGAAGGAATTCAGATTTTTGGTGGAATGGGATTTTCAGAAGACACTCCAATGGAAAGTGCTTGGCGTGATGCTAGAATTGCCCGAATTTATGAAGGAACTAATGAAATTAACAGAATGCTTTCCGTTGGGATGTTGATCAAAAAAGCTTTCAAAGGTCACGTCGATTTAATTGGACCAGCTACCAAAGTTCAGGAAGAATTAATGGGTATTCCATCTTTTGAAACTCCTGATTATTCTGAATTATTTGCCGAAGAGAAAGAAATGATTGGCAAATTGAAAAAAGCATTCCTTATGGTTGCTGGAGGAGCGGTTCAAAAATATGGTCCTGATTTAGATGGCCATCAACAATTATTAATGGCAGCTGCAGACATATTAATCGAAATTTATATGGCAGAATCTACCATTTTGAGAACTGAAAAATTAGCCAAAAAAGAAGGAGAAGATAATGTTAAGGAACAAATTGCAATGGCTAAATTGTACCTATACAAAGCTGTTGATGTAGTTACTCAAAAAGGAAAAGAAAGTGTAATTTCCTTTGCAGAAGGCGATGAACAACGTATGATGTTGATGGGCTTGCGCCGTTTTACTAAATACACTAATATGCCAAACATCATTGGTTTAAGAGAAATGATTACCACAAAATTAGTTGCAGAAAACGAATACTGTTTCTAATGTAAAGTTAGTTTTAACTAATTTAATTTGTTTAAAAAACCGCTTCTGTTATCATAACAGAGCGGTTTTTTTATTTTTACAAAAATGTTGCTTAACTTAAGTAAAGTTTTTATTTGCAATCTAGTTATATGTTTTATTCCAAAACAAAACTCACGCTAACATTTGCGGTAATTTCTATTTCTCCAATGGCTAAAGTTTCTCTTGGAGCTGATTCGTCCATAACCATTGATTTCATTGCATACATCACTGGTCTTGGATTATAGCTTTGTGAATTATCAGAAATAAGTATGGCTTTCCCTACTTTTTGTCCCAAAACCGAAACAAAATCTTCGGCTTTAGACTTTGCTTCTTTTATTGCCAATTTTCTTGCATCGGATTCTAATTCTTTCATTTTTGAAGACTTGAATTCTACATTGTCAATTCTATTAATTCCTTCATTGACCAAACCTTCCATCAATCCATCATATTTCGATAAGTCTTTCAATAAAATTTGAACCGATTGTGTTGCAACATAATTGTATTTCTTTTTCGCATAATCAAAATTAGGATTCAAGGAAACCCGTTGCGTCTGGAAATCTTCTTTTGCAATATTTGACTTTTTGATGAATTTCATTATTGCATCTATTTTTTTGTCATTTTCTTTTTTAACATCTTCAGCTTTTGTCCCTTTCGTTTCTAAAGAAATTGAAATTAGAACCTGATCAGGAGCAACTTTTATTTTTCCTTCTCCAGAAACATTAACCATAGGAACTTGTTTTTGCTCCTGAGAATAAGACATCGTCATAAACAAAAGGGCTAGAATCAAAATTGTTTTTTTCATTTTTAAGAAATTTAGTTTGTTTTCGAATCCTTACTCAAATCCTGTGCCAATTATAGTTTCCCCAGTTTTGCCATTACAAAAAGTATAATAATTGGAATTGCCAAAAGCACCACCATAGAAGTGTTGTTGACAAACATATCAGGTTCTTTTGCAAGTGTAATCAAATAACCTCCAATAGCACCTCCAAAATGCGCCGTGTGGCCAATGTTATCGTTCTTGGCTTTCATTCCATAAATAGAATACAATAAATAGCCAATACCAAAAAGGTAAGCCGGAATAGGAATCGGGATAAAAAATAGATACAAACTCATATTTGGATTTATCAGAATCGCCGAATACAAAATACCAGTCACAGCACCTGACGCTCCAATCGCTCTATAATTGTAATCGTCTTTGTGCATTAATAAAGTCAATAAACTCCCAAAAGCAAGACTTCCTATATAAATTAAAAAGAAAGAAGCGTTTCCGAAAAAATCAATCACAACGGGAGCAAACATATAAAGTGTGAACATATTAAAGAATAAATGTCCCATATCTGCGTGTAAAAAACCTGATGTTATCATTCGGATTTGATCTCCGGCACGAATGCTCCCGATATGAAATTCGAATTTTCTAAAAAAGGCCATATCATTGAATCCTTTTAAACTGAAAAGAACATTGGCGGCAATAATTACTATTAAAATAATGCTCATAAAGAATTTAAATTATAATTATGAATTTTGATTAATTTGCCATTATTCAAGTTTTGAATGGGCTTTTTATTTAAAATTTTTGGTTGTTTTTAGAAATCAAACCACTCCTCTACCATTTCTTTTTCGAATGGTTTTGCGTTTTTGTGGATAAATTCGTTGGAGTTTTTATCATAATTATAATCTTTAGACCATTCTTTATGATTTTGAGCCAATGCTTTTATGCTTTCGCAAACCAACTTTATTTCTTCATTGGTAGTTGTAGGATGTATTGACATTCGAATCCAACCTGGTTTTCTCAACAAATCTCCCAAAGAAATTTCATCAACGAGTTGATATGAAGCCTCTTGGTCAACGTGCAACAAATAATGTCCATAAGTTCCCGCACAACTACAACCACCACGCGTTTGAATTCCGAATTTATCATTGAGTAATTTCACTCCCAAATTAAAATGCAAATCGTCAATATAGAACGAAATCACTCCAAGTCTATTATGATGTTGTGCAGCGAGAATCTTGATATTTGGAACATTTTCTAAACTTGAAAAAATATAATCAACGATTTCGTATTATCGTATTAGTATATTTTCAACTTCCATTTTTTCATTTAGTTGAATTGCCAAAGCT
>NZ_JAQTPQ010000166.1 GCF_028712645.1 Flavobacterium sp.
ATACTTCTTTAATTTCTTGCATATTAGTTCCTATATGTTTGTTGTACAATAGTCGTACTTAATATTTTTCTAGCTTGTTCATAATAAAAATCATTGAACCCGGATTTATTATTACTATCTGATATGAACAAAATTGTTTCTCTGTGAATACAACATATCAGAATCGTCATCAAGGATTAAATACTGATCAATATTTGATTCTTTACAATATTTTAATTGTTCTTCTTTTGACCAATTTATGTGATAAAAACCTTGATTTTTTAACCATATTTCTATTTCAAAACCTCTTGGGACACAATACTGCACATTTTTATATGAACTTCTCATTATAGGAGTAATACCTATAATATTTCTATTCATATTTTCATTTTTCCATATCGTGGATAATCTATCTATACCATCACTCCTCCATGTAGAAGAAATAACTATATCCGTATCAAATTCTTGAATCAATTCATTTAATAATTTTTTTGAATGTGGTTCGAATCGTTGATATGAACCAGCATATTCTTCACAGTATTCGTATTTACAAGTACCTGACTTATAACCTTCATGATGATTTAATACTCCATCAATATCCAAAAAAATCAATTTTCTCATAAAGGCTTATCCGGTAAATATCGCCAATGTGTTGGTAATATAGTTAATGTATCTTGACGATCGCGTTCTCCTTGTCCTAAAGCCCACCATCTCCCTTTACTCACTTGAACTGCGCAGAATCTACCATCAGTCCATTTTCTCTTAGATTTTTGAGGTTGATAAATTAATATCAACTCATCAATTGGGGCTTTACTGATATCATCATTCCATTCATTTAACATTTATTTCATAACCTATTATGTTCTATTCTTACAGGATTTAGTTCGATATCAATTATTGTAGTAGAGTGTTTTGTTTCATGAGTAGTTACCCATTCCCAATCTGCAACGATAGCATCATATCCAAGAACAAATATTTCTTTTGTAGCGTTAGGATATTGTCTATTCAATATAAAAACATACGAATCATAAAATCCTTCAAGGGATACATACGCATTTTCTTCATATCCCCAGCCAATCATTTTTATCGTAGAACCATTTTTCAATTCACTAATAACACTATCATCATATATTTTCATAATTAATCCCAAATTGAATCAAATTCTATATATACACAATCTTGGTCATATATGAAATCATCAGGGTATTCTATTTCTTTAACTTTTGGTTCACGAAAATACGGATCATAATCTATATCATAATATTCATCTTCTTCATACGAAGAACTGATTCTAATATTTTCCTCTAGATCATCATAATATTCATCTAATAGGTTTTTAGTTGAAACCTTCATAATTGGTTTCTTTGGAGATTTAAACCATACTTTAAATTTATAGCGATATTTATCGTTATCGCTATAATATAGTGCAACTTCTTTATCAATGTTTTTAAATGTATCATTAAAATATTCTACAGAACCAATACTACGTTCTCTGAAAGTTCTTGACATATTATTCACCTTGTTGTTTGATATAATTAATAATAAATAATTTACCTTTTTTTGTCAAGCAAAAATCATTATCATATGTCACATTTATTACATATCCTAAATGCTGTAAATCAATTAAATCTTTATCAGAAAAATTATTAACTTGATTATCATACCAAGTTAATAATTTTTTATATAAATTTTCGTCAACCATACCCTTCCTGTGGTTAACATTATATAAAAATCACATTATTGTGTTTTATCTTTTAGTAATTCTTGATATTTAGTCATAATTTCTTCAATTGAATGAGGTATCAAATTATTACTATCCATCCCGATATCCATAACCATTCTATTTTTATCATCTAAAATACAACTGGTAGAATGTTTATGCCCATGTAAAAAAATATCAAATTGTAAATCATTGAAAGTATAGTCTTTCATGATAAGTTCTCTATGTGGATAGTGGCAAAAGATAAATCTCACATCATCAATTACTGCATCCATCATATCACTGTAATGTACAAAATATTCGTCTAAAAAATAAGTTTTTTCTCTTATTCTATTATCATGATTACCAAAAATCAAAGTTTTTTTGCCATTCATCTTTTTCAAAATAATACCAGTTTCTCTGGTATTTGTAAAAGATAAATCACCTATAATAATAACATCATCATCCTTACTGATTTTAGAATTCCAATTATAAATCATTGTATCATTCATTTCTTCCGGAGATTTAAAGTGCCCTCTTGTATCAGGGCAATATTTTATAATATTTCGGTGCGAAATGTGTAAATCACTCGTAAAGAAAAGCATAATTATTCCTTAATTAAAAAACGTTGGATCGTATCAGATGTATATGGGATTGCATTATCCCAATATTCGCAATCCTCATCAACATATTCTTGTAGTTGATCCAACCACTCGGTAACTAATCGTATTGGTTGGTAATGTTTATTATCATTATTCCAAACGACACATATTACTGCATGAGTTTTCAAAGTGTGTTGTAAAGTATTCATTTTAAAATTACCGGATAAGGTATTTCAAGAGTATTGGTTTGCACTAACTTTTCAATACCATCTTCAAATTTAATTTTACTTATTGATCCAGAATATATACCTGATAATTCAGTATCAATATATTGTTCTTCAAGTTCATCAATAGGTTTTACCCAATTCAATATTGTAACAAATTCACCAGTAGGGAGATACTTTGCAAATTTATTTAATAATTCACTGTTATATTCAATCGTATAACCATCTCCGATTTCTTCATCAAGATCAACACATACATCAGCAGTATAATCTCTATAAAAAATCAATGAAATGATATAATGTTTTAGTTTATCGCACAGAACTCTATTTAAAAAGTAATATTTTTTATCAGATTTTCTACCATCTTGTGAACTATATCCGACGAATTCATTATCAAGAAATATTGCAATTTGTCCGATCCATGAACCAGAACAATTCCATTTACTTAGATAATATCCTTGTAATCTTTCGGTAGATTCAACAAAAAAATCTTGATAAATCCCAAATTCTTTAGCTAATTCATCGATGTCTATATATGCTTCGTTCGCCGGAGATTTGTCTAAATTTTCAATCAAGTATCTCAATTTCATAATGTACCTTTGATTTGTATTTGAATTAAGGGGGATTTTCTTCTATCTAACATCAATTCACGATGGCCAACTTTTGAAAAATATATCAATGATTCGTCTGAAATTTCAAAAATAATAATTCTACAATATCTATCATGTACAAATCGTGAATTATTAAATTTTCCATCAGTTACTCGTTCTTCAATAAATTCTTTTGTTCCGAACCATTTGAATCTACCTTTCCAAGATAGACTATTTGATTTAATAGTATCTTGGAATTCTTCTTCGCACATCGCTCTATAAACGATCATTTTAATATTGATGCGGCAAAAGATATATTATCTAAAAATCCGTTTAATATATCAACAGATTTTTTTAGAGTTTCAGTATTTTTTTCGTTTAAAGAACTGAGTACTGTAATAAATTCCTCTTCGTCAATATTCATGATATTTGTTATTAGGTGCTGAATAGAACCTAATAATTCTGCTTTTCGTTTGATTATTTCAACTTGTGTCATAATATTTATCTCATAATATTTTTAAAAATTAAATTATAAATTATTTTTATAAAATGTCAACTATTGCTTGTTCTTTATTAAAAATAAATCCAACTTTATTTACACATTTACTAAACCTTGGAACAATATCGGTTAATACTTCAATTTCATTTCTAATAGATACTATTTGTTCGTTGGTATATGGGTTAATAGTTTCTTTTTCTACCGGCTTTTTTCTGACCCAAGTACCTCGTTTGAATTTAACAGGAATATCATTGAAATTTATTCCATATTCACTGAATAACATTTCTTGTTTTTCTTTACCTGTTTTATTTTGTAATTGTTTATGAGAGAAATAATGACTTGCAACTTGTGATATTGCATTTTTTGTACAATCATTATTTCGCCAAACAAAGGCATTAGCGACTTCGCTTTTGTTTGGCATTTGTACTAACCTACAATCAAAATGGGGAGTTAGTTTTTTAACTCTATCAGGAAAATATTCTGTTGCTGAAATAACGAAAGCACTACTGGCTTCTGCGGCGAGAGTTGAAATAATTTTATGTATTTTACCATCAAAAGGAATATTATTATAGTCCCAACATAAAGAAATTTCATCGGATTGAAAATAACATATCAATGGGTTTGTTTTTTCTACCAAGTGTATTACAGTTTTCAGCATACATTGATAAAAATTTTCATCAAAAGGTCGATTCATTCCTTTGGTGAATTTTGAAAATCCTCTACCATCTAATCTCGCATATATTGGTAATAAAGGAATAAATTTTCGTTGAGTCTCTATTGACTCATACATTTTCATTCTATCGCCGAGATCATCTTTACTCATCATCATTCCTATATAATTATCACTTAATTAAATCATAACACAAAATTTTTAATATGTGTATTTTTATTTTTGTAGAATATTAACTACTTTTTCGGCTATTTTTTTATATGTTGCTTCTGGTGATATAAAAAAATAAGAAGAACCTTTTGCATTTTGTTTACGAATTAGTTCTTCTCCATATTTACTAACCAATAACATGATTTCTTTGAAATCTCTTTCTATCGGTGACATCAATTAGCCCTTTATTCCAAGCGGTAATACAATCGCTTCTGGTAGAGAATCAATATTTTCAATACTCGCTCCACAATTATTACACATTACGAAACTGAATTTATACATATCAATATCATCTAACGGATAAACTTCATATCCAACATCGTTTCGTTACTACCACAAAATGGACAATCTAACAATTTTTGTTCTTCCATAAATTACCTAATGAGATTTGTTGGTTTTAATTCAATATCTTCATCACAATACCATTCATCTTTATCGATATCATATACAGTCTTTACAATCGCTTGTCTAGTTTCTGTTATAGTTCCTTCAGTTATCGAAAAAGCGATTCCTAGATTTTTAATTCGAATGATATATGTTTTATCTTCTTGTGACGTACCATAATAAAAAACATCCATAAAATATTCAATCATATTTTTCAATACTATCAAATTATCTTCTAATCTTCGTTCAACGAGTCTATCGATAAAATGATCACTGATGTATAAATCAAAATTTGTACCATCATATAATCTTATTATTTTTTTCTTTTCTATCTGGAAAAACCTAATAAGATTCTTTTTTAATACTTGTTTTCTAATACGTTCTTGTAATATTTTATTAACATGATTTGTCATAATATCCTCTATAAAATTATATTATCATATCAACCATAAGTAAATATTATTGTGAATATTCTCTTAATCTCAATTCCAAAGTTTGGATTCTTGCATTTTTGATTACTATTTCTTGATTTAATTGATCAATGATAATATGTAAGCTAGTTATTTGTTGATCTTTATCATCCAATTTTCTTTTTAAAGATGTTAAATCGTGTTCAAGAGTTTCAATTTTCTGTAATCGTTGTTCTAATGCACGAATCATTTCCCATAATCTATTATTTTCGTCTTTATAGTGTTCGAGTTCCTTTTTCTGTAATTCAAGTTGTTCTTTTAAATGACCATATAATGTACTTTCTGCACCAGCTTTACTCGCTTCGGCATTTGATGCCGTTTGTATTTTTTTAAGGAAACTTATTATAGGTAAACCTAATAATATAGCTGAAACTATTACCCCTAAAAATAACGCAAACGGCTGAGTTACGCTAGTTTCTAAAAGATCGATCATAACATTGCTCCATGTGTTTATATTGTAGAGTCATCCGTATACTCCTGTTTAATTAAAATTCTACAATGTATTTATAAAGAATGTGAATTTATATCTATACAATTAATATAGCAACTGAATCAAATGTATTATACAGATCGTTATACATATTTTGTATATCTATATAATAATGAGTTTCATTACCACAACAAGTACATAACCATATATCATTCTTTTTTGAATAATTACTTACTCTTAGCCGATCTCCATATAAATTATCTTGATAAGTATTTACACAATTACAATATCTAATATATGGAGATCGTTTTTCACAAGTCATAATATAATATGCCAACATCCTTTTTATAATTGATAAAATCAATGCCTCTAACCCGTTTCAATTCTCCGTTAATGAAAATCAGATCTCTGTGTTGGAGATTATTAACGATGTTTGAATAGATAGTTAAAGCAGTTCTACCTTTTCCTGGTACATCTAATAATTCGCAATTATCAAAACTAGGATATATTTTTTTCAATAACTCATGAGATTTTAAAACTAAAATATCAAATAATTTTTTCATATTAACAGCTCACTTATTCAGCCATTGCCTTACTACGGGCAGTATCATCAAAAGAAATATTACCAGAACCTCTATAATTCGTTAATGTTTCACTTACACACGCGAATGCATTCAAAGTACCATTAGCTGTTTGATTATATGTGATACTTGCATTTACACTTAATCCAAGAGATATTCCCGTTGATATAGCATCTTGATTGGCTCCGAGGAAGATGAATTCCCAATTATATACTTCTTTTTGATGCTTAATCTTTTTATCTATATCTTCTTTTTTAAATAATACACTTGAATTTTCTTCACCATCTGTTTGAAATAAGATAATTACTTTTTCTGGTCTTTCGTGTTCTGGCATAGCTGCCAAACGTTCGCCGGTAATATCAATTGATTTACACATAGCATCTAATAATGCGGTACTACCTCTAGGTTTATAAATTTCTTTTGTTAATTTAGGAGCTTTCTTGATATCTACTGCTTCATATACCACTGAAAACTGATCATCAAATTTAATTAAGGTAATATTTGCTTCACCTTGAACATTAGATTGATCGATTAAAAATTTATTAATACCAGTAATAACTTCTTGCCAAGTATTCATCATTGAATACGATTCATCGATTACTAATGTAATATCTGTTAATCCTTGCTTCATTTAATTCCTCGCTTATATCATATCATCTGTTATAGTTGTTACAGGATATTTTTCCTGTGTTATTGTACTGGTTGTACTTTTTGGGCACCTAACTACATTGATTATTATTGGTACTCCGAACGCACCAGATCGTTCAAGAATATAAAAACTACAATCTTTTAATCCATCTGGTACTGAAGGCCATTCAGTTGTTTTACTTGATCCATTATTATAACACCCTGAAACAAATATAACAAGAGTTAGTATTAAAAATTTCATTTGAATATATCCTTAATCATGTTCTCAATTATCATATCACCGGATATATCATCACACTTATTGATATATCCATCTTCATCTAATTCACCTTCAATAATACCATTTTTTATCAAAGTAGCAAAAATATCATATTTCCAACCAGAATTACCAAATGGCCGTTTACCATTAAACCCCTCAGGGTCTTCCCACAATTTCAATAAAAGTTCTTTAATATAATCTTTTATTGTCGTGGTTTCGCCACCATACTCAAATGTAAGTATTTTAACTAGATCTGAACCAATACTACTCCAACCAATTGGTTCAGATCTAAAACGCGGAGCCTCAAAATATCCAACCCAATTGTCT
Source organism: Flavobacterium sp. (assembly GCF_028712645.1). Classification (GTDB taxonomy): domain Bacteria; phylum Bacteroidota; class Bacteroidia; order Flavobacteriales; family Flavobacteriaceae; genus Flavobacterium. Next base: position 7,573 of record NZ_JAQTPQ010000166.1, read on the forward strand.
TCATATCTTTCCCCGTACGGTACTAGGATATATTCGTCTGATGACCATTCTTCTCTTGGGTCATCAATATCTTTTGGTCTACTTGGTTCTCCCATGATTCCAATCGTCGTAGTACCATCTTTTAGATAAACTAACACTTTAGTATTATGAGGGATATTATCCAAATTCGTATTCATTACAATGTTCCTAATAGTTGTTTAACATTTTCGATATGTTGTTCATCCATTTTAACTCCAGCAATA
>NZ_JAQTPQ010000167.1:0-4157 GCF_028712645.1 Flavobacterium sp.
ATGATACCGAGTTTTTTTGGAGCAAAAAAACCGACGAAAGTAGATTTGCAATTGGATATAATGATAAAGCAATTGCATACGAAACTATAAAAAATAAAACGGCAAACGGTGCAGATGATTTATTAACAACAATTGAAGATTATGGTAAGTTTTTAGTTAGCGTTATGAATAGTGAAGGTCTATCAAAAAAAGTTTTTGATGATATGACAACAAATCAAGTTGAAACCAAAAACGGAAAGCATTTTGGATTAGGTTTTGAAATTTATGATTTCGAAAACGGGGAAATTGCACTTTCACACGGTGGAGCAGACAAAGGAGTTCAAACAATTGTATTTATATTTCCAAAATCAAAAAAAGGAATACTAATTTTTACAAATGTTGATGATGGTTATAAAGTTTATGAAAAATTACTAAGTCATTATTTGGGTGAAAAAGGAAAAAAAATAATTGAAATAGAAACAAAACAATGACTACGCACAACAGCTAAGGGTTTCGTTGCGTGCGCAGCACGAACAATGAAACCCGTGTTGAACGGAACCGATTTCACGTCTGTCAACACTATGGAGTTATCGTAAAATTTTTATATAGAATAGCAAGAGGATTTACAGTCCTCTTTTTTTTGAAGTAATTTCTGCTTGGTTTTCGAGTGTTTTTATTCACGTTTGGGCATAAATTCCCTTGCTTAATACTAATATCCCTTAATCAATTATTATATTTGTATTCGAAAATCGAAAATCTAAAATTGTATGACTTTAATAAAATCTATATCAGGAATTCGTGGAACTATAGGCGGAAAAGTGGGGGACAATTTAACTCCAGTTGATGCAGTAAAATTTGCTTCGGCTTATGGGACTTGGTTGAAACAAGGAAGAGATTCCTCCTCACGTCGGAATGACAAGTTCAAGGTTGTTGTGGGTCGTGATGCTCGAATTTCGGGACCAATGATTCATAATTTGGTAGTAAACACCTTGATTGGTTTAGGAATTGACGTGGTCGATTTAGGACTTTCAACAACGCCAACTGTTGAAGTTGCAGTTCCTTTAGAAAAGGCAGATGGCGGAATTATTCTAACTGCTTCGCATAATCCAAAACAATGGAATGCTTTGAAATTGTTGAACGAGAAAGGAGAATTTTTGAATGGAATAGAAGGAGAGAAAATTTTGCAAATTGCTGAAGAAGAAGCATTCGATTTTTCAGGTGTGGATGATTTGGGCGAAATTACTGTGAATGATGCCTATATGGATATTCATATTGATGAAGTATTGAATTTACCTTTGGTCGATATTGAAGCTGTTAAAGCCGCAAAATTTAAAGTTGTTGTTGATGGCGTGAATTCATCTGGAGGAATTATAATTCCAAAATTATTGGAATTAATGGGCGTTGAAGTGGTAAAATTATACTGTGAACCTAACGGACATTTTCCGCACAATCCAGAACCTTTGAAAGAACATTTGACTGATATTTCGGAATTGGTTGTGAAAGAAAAAGCCGATTTAGGAGTTGTTGTAGATCCAGACGTTGATAGACTTGCTTTCATTTGCGAAGACGGCGAAATGTTTGGCGAAGAATATACTTTGGTGGCTTGTGCTGATTTTGTTTTAGGTAAAACTCCAGGAAATACAGTTTCGAATATGTCGTCTTCTCGTGCTTTGCGTGACGTCACCAATTTGCATAATGGAAATTACGAAGCTAGTGCTGTAGGCGAGGTAAATGTGGTGGATTTGATGAAGAAAAATAATGCCGTAATAGGTGGTGAAGGAAACGGCGGGATTATTTATCCTGAATTGCATTACGGTCGTGATAGTTTGGTGGGTGTGGCTTTGTTCTTGACGCATTTGGCTAATAAGAAAATGAGTGTTTCTGCTTTGCGTGCTTCGTATCCGGAATATTATATGAGCAAAAACAAAATCGAATTGACACCTCAAATTGATGTCGATGCGATTCTTGTGGCAATGACCGAAAAATACAAAAATGAAGATATCACTACCATTGATGGTGTGAAAATTGACTTTGCAGAGAATTGGGTTCACCTTAGAAAATCGAATACCGAACCTATTATTCGTATTTACACTGAAGCTGCTTCACAAGAAAAAGCAGACGCTTTAGCTTTAAGAATTATTGACGAAATAAAAGCGATTGCTGGAATTTAAAAGCATTTATTTAAATCTAAAAACCCCTTTCAAAATTATTTATTTGAAAGGGGTTTTTAATTTTTATTTATTTTAATTAAAAATAACAACTTAATCAAAAAATGTTTACTTTTATTCTGATTTTCAAGTAAATAAAATCATATTTCAGGTTTATTGATCCAGTTTTCTATAGTTTGACCAGAAGAATTTGAACCTAAATAATTAATGGTAATTTCCTGATTCTTATTAATGGTTTGTATGGCTTCAAAAATCATAAGTTCTTTTTCATTATCGTAATAATAAATGGCATTATAGTCGTCAGCGTGATTGTATAACGAACCGTAACCTAAAGCAATACCTGTGTATTCTTGCTGTTCGTCAATCATAAAGGCATAATAATTTAGTAGCATATGTTTTCGCACTGTCATTTCTTGCAACTTCATTTTTATTACGGGACATTCCTCAAAAACAGTTCCAGATTTAATGGTTTTTTGAGCAAAAACACCACGACCGTGAATAGGAGAAATGGCTACATAAATAGCATTATTAGGTTTAGTAACAAATAAATTATTTTTATCACTTTTAAAACTTTTGAAATATGAAAAAATCGATTGCATTCCTCGGAGCATTATTGTTTGGTTCAGTAACTTTTGCGCAAGTTAGTAAAAATGACACTATAAATAAACCGTCTAGTAGAAAAGTATCTCCTGAGGATTTGAAAAATTTACCTCCAGAAACTGAAACTGCTAAAATGGGTTATTTAAAAATAAAAGGGGAAAAAACGATAAAAGGAGAAAACCAGAAAAGTGATTATCTAAAAGTTTCTCCTGAAAGTGTTTCAAGTGGGAAGGCGATTTTAACTCAAAAAGGAAGAGGCGAAAGCGCAATCACTACGGAAAAACAGCATTATACTATTAAAATGACAAATGCTGATAAAAAAGTTGCTGAAGATGCAACTAGCCAAGAAGTAAGCGATGACAATGCAGCCACTACACAGAAAAAACACGTTGCTAATATCAAATGGACACCAGGTAAAGTAGCAAAAGATACAACATCAAATGAATCGAAAGCACTTAACCCCTATATAAAAATAAAAGGTCAAAAATAAAAGGTCAAAAATAAAAGGTAACAATTATTAAAGCAAGTTGATATAAAGTTGTAATCGTCCTTTTGGAAATTAAAATATTTGAAATCTAAAATTAATTTAGAATGTAGGGTAATAATTTTAAACCAATAGTATCTATTATTAAACAACTTAAAATTTAACAATTTAAACTTTTGAAATTATGAAAAAATCAATTTTTATTTTAGCCGTCTTGTTTGCTCTAACGAATCAGTTATTTGCGCAAGAAACTATTACAAAACAAAGAACAAAGAGTAACAATACAAACGAAAGAGATGGTTCTACGAATCAATGGCCAATTCTAGCCGTGAAAATTAGCCCAACAGAAAATGGATGTTCTATTGTGTTTGGAAACGATGTTGCTACTCCTAGAGATGCTCAAAGTGGAATGGCGACAGGAAAAAGGGGTTATTATCAATCCCAATCATCATTTAGTGTAAGTGCTTTAGATAATTCAATTACAGAAGTAAAAAGCCCCAGAGACGCAGCAAGTGGATTACCAACTGGTAGAAGAATGCACAAACCGATTACTGTTTCAAAAGAGTACGATAAGAGTTCTCCAATGTTAGCAAAAAGGTCATCTAATTCAAATACAGCATCTGATGGAATTGCTATTGACGAACCCGGAGTACAAAAAGTTTCAATACAAGATTTCCATTTTACAGTTAGATGTGGAGGAAAAAGTACTCCAATTTCTTGTGTTGATGGAGAATGTGAAATACCAACGAATTCTTGCCCTGATGGAACTTGTTCTGTAACTGCTGATTGGAGTTGGGGAATGTCGCAAAGTGGTAGTGCTAATGCAAAATCAGGGAGTAGTAGATGTTCAGTTGATTTTTTATTAGAAATTGAAGATGGAGTTTGTACTAGAATGGCAATAAACGAAAAAGGAACTGGCGGGACTA
>NZ_JAQTPQ010000167.1:4167-7804 GCF_028712645.1 Flavobacterium sp.
AAAAAATAAAACAAAAAAATCAAACAGGAAGTAACAATGCTTCCTGTTTTTTTGTCTTAAAAAATCACTTTTATCACTAAGTTACATAGGTCAGTATGAAAAAAAATGCGCTACTTTTATTTCGTCATTTTGGTTTTTTGGTAAATCATTTTTTTGGTAAATCAATTTGTTTAAGAGCAGTTTTTGCTTTTGTTTTTATTCTTTCTTCAGGAAATTTATTAGCTCAAACTGATGCTATAATCAAGAAAGACAGTACGGAAATACGTTGTAAAATTCTAAAAACAACCCACACAAAATATAATTATGCTTTTGTTAATCCAAAAAATAAAGTGATAAAAACTTCTATTTTAAAAACAGTTGTAGATACTATTATCTATGATAAATATGATAAAAATTTAGTCGAACATAAACTCTTCAATAAAGCAGAAGTTATTGCTGATACCTTAGAAGAACCTGTAAAAGCATATCAATTTTCATTTAGTATTGGTTTTAATTTAGCAAACGTATTGGAGTTTAATCCTCCAACTGGTTCTGATAAAAAAACTTTGTCAGCAACTAGTGCTTTAGATTTAGGATTAGATTATTATAAAGAAGGTAATCGTTTTGCAATGACAAACGAATTGCATTGGAATCTTTCCCTTCAAAAATCAGGTTTAACTGGTGTAAATCACATTCAAAGAGTTTCTGATGAGCTAAACACACTTCACGATTTTTCTTATACATTGAGCAAAGACAGTAAATGGAATTTTAATTTAATTGTCAAAACAAGTACTTCTGTTTTTACCATTTTTGATGGTAGCTATTTTAAAGATTACAATAATTTTGGAAAAGCACAGGGATTTTTGAGCCCTTATGAAGTAATTCTTTCGCCTGGAATTAAGTACCAACCCAATGATTATTTTAGACTTTCATTTTCACCTTATTCAATGAATCTTTATGGATTGACAAGTCAGCAAATTGCTAACACGGGTTATTACACCCAAACATTTGATGCAAGTAGTGGTGATTATGATCTTTTTGTATATAAACAAATGGGAGCAGAACTTAACATTTGGTATGACAGAAAATACAAGAAATGGTTGGAGATGCAATATCGATTAGGAATTTCGTCTGACTATTTTTCTAAAACTACTATTAATGGTACTTTAGATGGTTTGTTTATTACAAAATTTAAAATCATTAAAAATGTCTCTTTGTCACATCGAGCAATTTTGAAAGGAGATTTCCTAGAAAAACCGTTTAAACCTTATTACAAACAAACTATTTTGTTGAGTTATTCAAAAAGTTTTTAGGAATAGAAATTAGCTAATTTGAATTTTTTTTCGTTTGATTCGTACCATTGAAACCACAATCAAAAGGACAAGAATCACAAATAGAATTGCAGATGAACCAATAGTTCCAAAGTTTAATCCTCCTTTTTCCAAAGGTTTTGTGAGTAAATCTCCAAAGGTTGCTCCAAATGGTCTTGTCAATACAAATGCTATCCAGAACAAAATAATGTGAGATATCTTGGTGAATTTATAAGCCAATATGGTTAGAATTAGTAAACTGCCAATTAGAATTGCTCCTCCAGAAAATCCAAGTCCTGAATCGTCGGCCAAGAAATCTCCTAATGCTGTTCCTAGCGTATTCGAAAATAAAATAGCAGTCCAATAAAACAGTTCTCCACGAGTAGAAGTGATGTTAGTTACTGCCAAAGTTTTTTCGCTAATTTTCCAAATAACAAGTGTGATTGCTAGCAGTGATACTAAAATCAATGAACCTGTTGCATAACCTAATCCTAAAGTTCTATCCATAAAATCTGAAATAGTGGTTCCTGCGGTACTCGTTGCAAGAATCACAGCCCAATAGATTATAGGATGGAATTTTTTTGAAGAAAGTTGGATAAATAGCGAAACAAAAAAGAAACATAACAACAGCATCGAACTCACCGCATAACCTATATTTAAAGTCATAGACAACAAATCACCAGCAGTTTCGCCCAAAGTAGTGGCACAAATTTTCATTATCCAAAAAGATAAGGTAATAGCGGGAAGTTTGTTTAATGAGTTCATTTATTTAATATAATTCATTGTTATTAGCAAGATAATTACTAAAATCCCCACAAGTCCAGAAATAAAGAAATAATCAGCAATAGTTTCAAATTTATTTTCTCGCTCTACGCTTTTGGTTCTTATGGAAATAAATGAAAAAATGCAAGAGCAAGTTAGCAAAACAGCAATAATAGAAGTTAATTCATCAATAACGTGCGTTTCTATCTTGTTTGCTATATGTAATGATGTAATAACAAAAAGACAAAACCCCAAAAGATTTGCCGAAGTGGTTAAAATATGTTGTGAAGTATTGTTTGCCATTCGGTAAATATAAAATTTATTGAATCAATTTTTGGAAAGTAATTCTTGTATTTTTGTTAAAATGATTCTCACAAACCAACTTTGTAATTTTCTAATAATCTCAATTACTAAAAATAGGTATCTTTGAATCAAAATTAAGATTACAATGATGACCAAAGAAATGCCGACCCAATTAGAACACTTCTTTCAGCAGTTTCGCAAGAATATTATTGGAATAGATCAGGAATTTGTTTCGCCTTATGGCAAAAAAAAAATCATTTATACAGATTGGACAGCGAGTGGTCGCTTGTATCGTCCTATTGAGGAAAAAATAATCAATGAGTTTGGTCCTTTTGTGGCCAATACTCATACCGAAACCACTGTTTCGGGAACTGCAATGACAATGGCATATCACAAAGCCAGAAACATTATTAAAAAACACGTAAACGCAAGCGAAGACGACGTTCTCATTACTGATGGAACAGGAATGACCGGTGTTGTCAATAAATTCCAGCGTATACTTGGTTTGAAAATTCCCGAAAACCTGAAAGATTTCATTACTATTCCTGCGGAGAAAAAACCAATTGTTTTTATTTCACATATGGAACACCATTCTAATCAAACTTCTTGGCTAGAAACTATTGCCGATGTTGAGGTGATTCCTTCCAGTGACGAAGGATTATTCAGTATCGAAAATCTCGCTAAATTACTGGAGAAATATAAAGATAGAAGTTTCAAAATTGCTTCTATTACTTCTTGTTCGAATGTTACGGGAATTAAAACTCCTTATCACAAAGTGGCTAAGTTGATGCACGAAAACAACGGACTTTGCTTTGTAGATTTTGCTTGTTCAGGACCTTATGTTGAAATTGATATGCATCCTGAGGATTCAGAAAGTTTTTTAGATGCGATTTTCTTTTCGCCGCACAAATTTCTTGGTGGCCCAGGAACTTCGGGCGTTTTGGTTTTTAATAAAAAATTATATCAGAATTTGATTCCTGATAATCCAGGCGGAGGAACGGTTTCTTGGACGAATCCTTGGGGAGAACACAAATATATTGATAACATCGAGGATAGGGAAGACGGTGGAACTCCGGGTTTTTTGCAGGTTATCAAAACAGCTTTGGCAATTCAACTAAAGGAAAAAATGGGAGTTGAAAATATTCTAAAACGAGAACACGAAATCGTTGATTATATTTTTTCAAGTTTAGAAAATGTTCCAAATATCAAGATTCTCGCTGCACAACATCATAATAGACTTGGAGTGATTTCGTTCTATATTGACGATTTGCATTTTAATTTGG
>NZ_JAQTPQ010000168.1 GCF_028712645.1 Flavobacterium sp.
AAGGCTAAAAGCAGCAAGAATAACTATTGTCCCAAATGCAGCTGGATAAAATAAATCGATTTGAAAATTTGAAAAATTTAAAAAAAACAATAACATAATTGCTGAAATCATTAGCACTTTCTTATTCTGCAATACAGAGTCGAAATTCAAAAAAAGAAAAATTCCTGTTACAAAATACACTAAATATCCTGGTAATTGTTTGGCAAGCAAAGGCATATTGAAATAAAAATCCATAACAAACCAATATAAAACAGACAAAACATATAAGATTGCAAGGATTAATATTGGTCTTTTAGATTTTATTATTCCATAAAAAATTAAAGGCAAAACAATATAAAAACCTTCCTCCACTTTTAAAGTCCATAATGCCCCATTTACTGCACAAAAAAGATTAGTTTCAAAAAGTCCTGGCAAACAAGGGTGCATAAAATTTAAAAACACAAAATTCCATCCTAGGTATTTGTATACATTTACATCTACAATGTAATCTGAAAAACTTAAACTACTAAAGAAGGCAAAAACTAGGACTGACAATATCAAAACAACAAAATAAGCAGGCAAAATTCTTTTGACCCTTTTAATAAAATACTTTTTTAAAGACGGTGTATTTATGTAGCTTTTAGTCACTAAAAAACCACTAATTACAAAAAATCCTTTGACAGCAATACTTGAATTAGAAAAATAGGATAAAAATTCTAGGCTTTTACTTTGAGAAAGTTCACACAGATGGGCTAATAAAATATTTGAAGCAAAAAAAAATCTTAAAAAGTCAAAACAATTTTTATTATTCATATCTTAATCGAAAATTATTTTATAATCATCACTTTTTTAACTTTGGTTTCAATACCATCTTGAGCTGAAATAAAAATCATATATACACCCGAAGCCACTTTGTATTTCCCGAATGCGGTTGTATCCCATTCTATTGTTCCTCCTTCAGAAGTAGTTTCGTAAACTAGATTTCCTTCGATATCTGTAATTTTTACATTGGCTTTGTTCAACAATCCGGCAATTTTTACAGTTCCTGAATATTCTGGACGCACTGGATTTGGATAAACGTAAACATTATTCAAATCTTCGTTTGCAGTAGTAGCTGTTCCTTTGAAAGAAACCATCCCTTTGGTTGTGGCTATAAAAACTTCTCCTGTTACATTATTAATATCAATATCGTTTATAGTATTGCTCGGTAAAGGCGAATTGGTAATTGTAAAATGATATTTTGTCCCCTGTCCGTTTGGTGAAACTAAAAAAATACCTGAATCAGCAGTACCAATCCATTTGTTATTGGCTCCATCGACAACAATATCCGTAATAGATTGTTCATACATTAATTCTTGAGCGAGATTGTCTTCAAGAATAATTATTGGATTGGCGGTCATTTGATCTTCGGTTAGAAAACTACTTACATTAGACAACACCCTCAATCCTTTTGTAGTTCCTATCCATAGTTGATCTCTATTATCCACCGCAATAGCTCTAACATCGGTAGTTGGCAAATTCCCTTTGTCTGAACCAAATGTTATTTTTTTAAATTTATTGATGGATTCATTATAACTTATCAAACCTTCTGTATTTGTACACCACCATTTAGTACTATTTTTATCGATTACCATTCGCCCCATACTAGCATCAATACTTTTATCCAAAATACCATCCAAAGAAAAACTTTGCCATTGTCCATCAGTTTTAAGAACTTTTAGTCCACTATGAATAAGACTATTATTAACCCATAGATTTCCTGATTTATCAAAGGCTCCTCCGTTTATTCTTACGTCATTATGATAGCCTGATATAAATGTAATCTCTTCTAATCCACTATTTGTTTGGTTATATAAAAATGAAGGTGTATCGTTATTAATTTTCAATAACCCTGAAAAAGAGCACCCAAAATAGACTTCATTTTCATCATTTGGGTTTATCATAACTCTAACTATGGATTTTGCACCTAATACTTCTTCGAAAGGGATATTTAACCATCCTGTAGTGCTATATTTACTAATTCCATAACTATCTAAAGGATAAGGATTATAGGTTCCTGAATAATCTCCATAAACCGCCCAAAGAAAAGTTGAGGTTGTTTGAAGTGCAAAAATACTATTATGTGAAGGGCCAATTGGTGTATTATTTTCAAAAACTGAGGAAGTCGAAATTGTAGTTGAATACATTCCGTTCTCTTTTGTTCCAATATAAATTATATCTCCAATGCTTGTTGCACATGTGAAATTGGGATTTATTCCTGTTATTTGATTGCTGTCTATTCGACGAACAACTGACATTTGATCATTATAAACATAAACACTATTTAAAGTGGTTACTATTAAATAATTTCCTGTCGTTCTCATATCGAGAGAAGCTTGTGTAAGCTGTAAATAGCCTGCAAAAGAATTAGAACCTGAATTGTATTTATTAATATTTCCAGAAGTGTTTATGGCAAATAATTCCGTGCCAAAAGCCTCAATACTAGACCAATTTCCTCCGGCAATTTCCTCCCATTGGCTATAGTCAATTAAGTTTTTATTGGAAACATTGGCTCTTTTAATACCTTCATTTGTTGAAGCATAAATATATCCGTTATAGATTGCAGTTTGAGTAACGTTGATTTCTATACCATTATTGCCGATAAAATAAGTGTCTCCAAACTGCATTGTGGCTAAATTGAATTGAACGATTCCAAAATCACAGGAAACATAAACAATTCCATCATATTCCATAAAATGATTAATTTTTTTAATGTTTGAAGGCAATTGTTTGTTGATGATATCGACAATGTTTAACATAGTTCCATCGGCTTCATTGATTGCAATCATTAAGCCGTTTTCGTATCCTACAAGAGTTTTATTGAATGTTGGACTATAATATAAAGAGGATATTGTTTGCCCCGAAAGACCATCAATTGTGTTTGTAGTTTTTATTTGATTTGTAGTTATATTCTTTGAGAACAACGCGTTTTCTGATGCTGCAAAAATTGCGTTTGGCGATTCAGATAAATCTTTGATTTCATTATAAGAAAAATAACCCTGCCACAAAAGCTTGTTTTGGGCAAAACCCATTTGGATAATCGTTAGAAGCACAAAAGTTAAAAGCCTTTTTTTCATTATTTGTATAGGTAGGAGTTCGCAAATATAATACAAACGAAAGTAACGGATTTTTGTTATATAAAAAAGGTCTTCAATCAAGATGAAAGAAGACCTTTTATTTTAATATAAAAAAGATTATACCACTCCTTGAGCTAGCATAGCATCGGCAACTTTTACAAATCCTGCAATATTGGCTCCTTTTACATAATCTACATATCCAGTTTCGTCAGTTCCGTATTTTTTACACTGATTGTGAATTCCAACCATAATATCTTTTAATCTCTGATCCACTTCTTCGCTTGACCAGTTTAAACGAATAGAGTTTTGTGTCATCTCTAATCCAGAAGCCGCAACTCCACCAGCATTAGCCGCTTTTCCAGGAGCAAAAAGGATTTTTTTATCCAATAAATATTTAATAGCATCTAAAGTACATGGCATATTAGCCGCTTCGGTAATACAAATAGCACCATTTGCAACTAATTTTTTCGCATCGTCTTCATTTAATTCGTTTTGCGTAGCGCACGGAATAGCGATATCAACTTTCACTTCCCAAACACTTTTCCCTTTATGAAAAACGGCATTTGGATATTTCTCTACATACATTTCGGCTCTATTGTCTCCACTTGCTCTCATATCAAGCATATAATCAATTTTTTCACCAGAAATTCCGTCAGCATCATAAATATATCCATCAGGTCCAGAAATTGTTAGCAGTTTTCCTCCTAACTCATTTATTTTTAAGGCTACACCCCAAGCAACATTTCCAAATCCAGAAATAGCAAATGTTTTTCCTTTGATTTCTTGACCTATTGTTCTTAGCATTTGTTCAGTGAAATAAACCACTCCGTATCCAGTTGCTTCTGGTCTTATCAATGACCCGCCATAAGCTAGTCCTTTTCCAGTTAAAACTCCTGTGAATTCATTTCTAATTCTTTTGTACTGACCAAATAAGTAGCCAATTTCTCTAGCACCAACGCCAATATCTCCAGCAGGGACATCAATTTCTGGTCCAATATGACGACATAATTCCGTCATAAAAGATTGACAAAAACGCATTACTTCTCCATCTGATTTTCCTTGAGGATCAAAATCCGAACCCCCTTTTCCACCTCCCATAGGAAGCGTAGTTAAGCTGTTTTTGAATACCTGCTCGAAAGCAAGAAATTTAAGTACTGACAAGTTAACGGAATTGTGAAATCTAATTCCACCTTTGTAAGGTCCAATTGCAGAATTCATTTGAATTCTAAAACCTCTGTTTACTTGAATTTCTCCTCTATCATCCACCCAAGTAACCCGAAAAGTTATCGTTCTTTCTGGTTCTGCTATTCTAAGAAGTATATGTTTACCGTCATATTTTCTTTTGCTAGCAATAAAAGGGATTACTGTTTCTGCAAATTCTCTAACCGCCTGAATAAATTCAGGCTCGTTTGGATTTTTGGCCTCAATTTGAGCCATAAAATTATTGATTTTTTCTTCCATCTTGAAATATATTGAACAAATTAAGGTTAATATTATTCGTTTACTTAACCAAAATAATTTGCTTAAGAAAACGTTTTCGTAACTATGTGCAAATATACATTATATAAGAATATTTGTGTATTTTTTTATAATTTCTTCTCGAAAATTTCTTCTTTTTATCGAACCTGAAATAATTTTATTTAAAATCAATACTATCAGCAGGAAAAAACGAAAAACCTTATATTTAGTTTATATAATATTAATAATAATTGCCGTTAATATATTTGTTTATATACTATTAGTAATGATTGATGTTTTTATATATTTGTAGAAAAGTAAATTTATTGTATGACCCTAAAATCTATTCTATTTTTCTGTTTCGTTTTTTTGGGAATGACAAATGTTGTAAATGCACAATTTGGATTTTCTCACGAAATTGGAGTTATTGCAGGACCGGTAGCTTTTCAGTCGGATTACGGCGTGAGATACAATTTATCTACAAATGCTGGTAACACTGGATACGGAATTGGTATTATCCATTATTTAAATTTTTCTTACGAAGCAGATTGTAACTGTTACACTCCCGATACTTATTTTAACGATCATTTTAAATTAAGAAGTGAATTGTCATACAATAAAACAGAACTTAAAAATTTCGGCGAATGGGTCTCTCCTAATAGAACTGGACTTGGTGCGGATCAATTGCGAGCAATGAGAGGAAGCACAGCGGTTACCAATATAGGAATGCAGTTAGAATATTTTCCTTGGAGTATTCGCGAATTTACAGCAAGAACAGAAAGCTGGGGTCCATTTATAAGTCTTGGAGGACAATTTAGTTTTTATAATGCAAAAGCTTCCTCAACGATGGGGCCGTTAGGCACACCTTTGACTACATTTCCTAAGTATTTACTCCCTTCAGATGGCCGACCTTATGGGTTTTCTACCGAAACCGGCTCGGTTTGGTCTATAGTTTCAAGTATTGGAACTCGGTACAAACTTGCTCCTTTATCTGATTTGATGGTTGATTTAAGGTTTCAATATTATTTTTCAGACTGGGTTGACGGAATTAACCAAGACAAAGCCCTTTTCAAAGAAAACAAAGCCAATGATTGGTTAGTATGGTTTAATGTTGGATATATTTATTATTTGCAATAATAGAAAATAACTATAAAACAAAAGCCCAATTTCTTCAAATTGGGCTTTTGTTTTTTTAATCTAATGCTTGTTTTAAATCTTCCAGCAAATCATCGATGCATTCAATGCCAACACTCAAACTATATCGTCTGGCAATAAATAAAACCTACAAAAACTTTCTAATACTCATCATAATTCCTACATGAAGTCCTTCGTGAAAATTATTGAAAGACATCGCTCCCTCGGCACTTGTCAATACAAAACCTGGTGAGGTGGGATATTCTTGAAAGTTTTTAAAAACTCCATTGGCATAATCTTGCTTTGTTTTTTCGATGGTTGTAAATAATAAAGACTTGATTTCTTCCACTTCGGTTTGTGTTGCTTCCTGTTCTGGCTTAGTGCCTTTCTTATATTTTTCAACCATTTCGTCAGAAACCATCATAGGTAAACCTGATAATTTATAGACCAGTAATTGTTGTGTCACGACAATATGTGCAATATTCCAAATCAAATTGTTGCTAAAACCTTCGGGGATTTTGTTGAGTTGTTCTAAAGAATAATTTTCCAGAAATTTTGACGCCATATTTCTGCTTGTGGTGTTTACATCGAGTGTTTGGTTCATTTTTTAAATTTTTGATAAAAATAATCATTTTCCACACCAAATGAATTTTCTTTGCACAAAGAAAATGCAGTTTATGAACAAAATATATTATCTCGCTTCTTGCGATACTTGCCGAAAAATCATAAAATCCTTGCCAAAAGACCATAATTTGGTTTTTCACGACATCAAACAAAATCCGATCACAGTCGAAGAATTGGAAGAAATGCGTGAACTTTCTGGAAATTACGAAGCACTTTTCAGCCGAAAAGCACAACTTTATAAATCGAGGGATTTAAAGAATAAATCCTTGACCGAAGAAGATTTTAAAAATTTAATTTTAGAACATTACACCTTCTTGAGTCGACCCGTTTTTATTATTGACGGCAAAATCTACATTGGCAACAGCCAACAAAATATGCTTCAGGTTTTGAAGGTTTTGAACAGTTTGTAAGAGTCTGAACTGACAACTATCAACCATTTTCCTTATATTTGAACTCTTTTAGAAAATAATATGATACAATCAATGACCGGATTTGGCAAAGCTACTTTGCAACTGCCAACCAAAAAAATAACCGTAGAAGTAAAATCCCTGAATAGTAAAGGTTTAGATTTAAGCGTGCGAATGCCTTCGACGTATCGCGAAATGGAATTGGGTTTACGCAACCAAATCGCCTTGAAACTCGAAAGAGGAAAAGTAGATTTCTCCATTTTTATCGAAAGTACCGCCGAACAAACTTCGACAAAAGTAAATGTGCCAATAGTGAAAGCCTACATCAATCAATTGCGCGAAGTTTATGCTGATGCAGATGAAACCGAATTGATGAAAATGGCTGTTAGAATGCCCGATACAATGAAAACCGAACGGGAAGAAATTGACGAAAATGATTGGGTTCAAATCCAAACCGTTATAGAAGAAGCTTTGCAAAATATTTTGAATTTTCGCAAGGATGAAGGCGCTTCGTTGGAAAAAGAATTCAATTTGCGCATAGGAAACATTCGTCAATATATGAACGAAGCTTTAGCATTGGATCCAGAACGTGTTCAGGCAATAAAAGACCGTTTGCAAACTGCCATTTCAGAATTAAAAGTCAATGTAGACGAAAATCGTTTTGAGCAAGAATTGATTTATTACCTAGAAAAATTAGATATCACCGAAGAAAAAGTGCGCTTGACCAATCACTTGGATTATTTCCTAGAAACCATCAACGGAACAGAAGCCAATGGTAGAAAACTAGGTTTCATCACTCAAGAAATGGGACGTGAAATCAACACAATGGGTTCGAAATCGAATCACGCACAAATGCAAAAATTAGTCGTGATGATGAAGGACGAATTGGAGAAGATTAAGGAGCAGGTTTTGAATGTACTATAAGTTTTGAGAAATTAATGAATGAAATAATAGTAGAAACAAAGAACTTATTATTTGATAAATGCAATTTTGCAGTTTCTAATATTGAAATCGAAAAGGAAAGTGCTGACTATTGTGCTCACCGATTTGAAATTAATA
>NZ_JAQTPQ010000169.1 GCF_028712645.1 Flavobacterium sp.
CTCCACTCCTTTTTCAGCAGCTTTTTCAATCAAAGCATCAAGTGCTGGAATGATAGATTCACCACCTTCAAGAGAAAATCGTTTTTGACCCACATATTTAGTGTGCAAGAAATTCTCGAATGAAACGGCTTGATTTAATTTGTTTAGGATTTCCTTTTTTTCGTCATTAGAATAAATAGGATGATTATCATTATGTCCAATTTTATTCTGAATCCATTGAATATCCTCAGGTTTTCTAATGAACATATATTCAACTCCAATGGATTGACAATAAATTTTATTCAAATGATCCAAAATTTCCTGAAGAGTACAAGGAGCTATTTTGATGACTTTTGCAGCATCAAAAACCGTTGCTAAATCCGCACTCGAAAGTCCGAAATTTTCGATATCCAATGTTGGTGTGTACGTTCTTCTTTTGTGAACTGGATTCGTTTTGGTAAACAAATGCCCCCGAGTTCTATAGGCGTCAATCAATTTAACAACATTGAACTCCTTCTGAAGTTTCTCAGAAACCGAAGTACTCTCCATTGCTCCCGAAGCAATATTTGCCGTTTGGGAAACCGGATTTTCCTCATTGTAAGTAGTCATCCCGAAGTCAAAACCTTGGAAAAAACTTCTCCAACTTGGTTCTACGCTATCTGGATTTTCTAAATATTGATCGTATAATTGTGCAAAAAATTCGGTGTGTGCCGCATTTAAAAATGAAAACCTATCCATAATATTATTTAATCTTCTCTTTTGTTAAAATAGTTTGACAAAAGTACAATAATACAATAAGTATCTAATTCTTTTTAAATACTTTTATACCTGATATTGTTAAAAACCTAAATACTTATGAAAAAGAGTCACTTTTTAATTGTTTCGAAACTCGTATTGCTCACAATAATCTTGTTTTTTACTAACGAAATATTGGCACAAGGTCAAAATAATACAGGAAAGCAACCAAATGATTTTTGGCAAAATGTTCAATTTGGAGGTGGACTTGGATTAGGTTTTGGTTCTGGTTATACTGATATTAACATTTCTCCAAGTGCTATTTATAATATTAACGAAACCGTTTCAATTGGAACTTCACTGCAATTTGGTTATATTTCTGCAAAGAACAATTACAACACAACTCTTTTTGGCGGAAGTTTAATAGGTCTTGTGAATCCTATTCCAGAAATTCAATTTTCAGTCGAAATTGAAGAAGTTAATGCATCTACAAACTTCCAATTTGACGGCGGTAATTTATCTGCTAATTTCTGGAATACTGCACTGTATTTAGGAGCTGGTTACAGAAATGGGAATGTTACCATTGGCGGACGTTATGACATTTTATACAACGCCAATAATAGTATTTATAGTGATGCATTTATGCCATTTGTTAGAGTTTATTTTTAATATATAGTTATGAAAAAGATTTCGTTTTTAGTTATTCTTCTCTGTTTTTTCAATGGGTTTTCTCAAAATGGTCTTATTCAATCAGGACCAATGGTGGGTTATTGTGAGATGACAGAAGCTGTTATTTGGGTACAAACCAAAGAAAATGCAGCCGTAAAAATAGACTATTTTGCAACTGATAATCCGTCGATTATATTCACTTCTGATACTTATAATTCTTCAAAAGAAACTGGTTTTACCTATCATATTGTTTTAGATAAATTACAACCTGGAAAAAAATACAAATACGCTGTTTTTATCAATAATAAAAAAGCTATTTTGCCTTATGAAACCTCATTTTCTTCTAAGAAATTGTGGCAATGGCGAGAAGACGCACCCGATTTTACGGTTGCTCTAGGCAGTTGTACTTATATCAATGAACCTGAATTTGATAGACCAGGAAAAGGATACGGAAGTGGCTACTCAATTTTTGAATCCATAAATTCAAAAAATCCGGATATTATGCTTTGGGGAGGTGATAATGTTTATTTGCGAGAAGCTGATTGGGATAGCAAAACCGGCATTATGCATCGTTACACCCATTCGCGCTCTATTAAGGAAATGCAACCTTTGCTTGCAAAAACTCAAAATTTTGCCATTTGGGACGATCACGATTTTGGGCCAAATGATAGCGATAGGAGTTTCTACAACAAAAATTTGACTTTAGAAGTTTTCAAGGATTTCTGGGCAAACAAAAGTTACGGAATGAGTCCAGAGCAAAACGAAGGGAATTATTCTACTTTCAATTGGGGAGATGCTCAATTTTTCTTGCTTGACGATCGTTTTTTTAAATCTCCAAACGACCGAAAAACAGGTGCAAGAACCCTACTTGGCGATAAACAATTCGAATGGTTGATTGATGCGCTCACTTATTCAACTGCTCCATTTAAAATCATTTATTTTGGCGGACAAGTAATTACTACTGCTGCTCGGTTCGAAAATTACTCTACCTATCCTGAAGAAAAAGAAAAACTTCTAAAAGAAATTTTAGATAATAATATCAAAGGTG
Source organism: Flavobacterium sp. (assembly GCF_028712645.1). Lineage (GTDB taxonomy): Bacteria > Bacteroidota > Bacteroidia > Flavobacteriales > Flavobacteriaceae > Flavobacterium. Next base: position 2,432 of record NZ_JAQTPQ010000169.1, read on the forward strand.
TACTATTTTTGTCTGGTGACAGACATTTTTCCGAATTATCAAAATTAGACAGAAGTGGAACTTATCCTCTTTATGATTGGACAGTTTCGCCATTAACCTCTGGAGTTTCTGATTCCTATAAAGAAGACAAAAACACAAATAAAGTGGAAGAAAGTTTATTTGCCGTGAATAATTTTGGAATAATTTCATTTTCTGGAAATAAAGAAAATCGACAAATAAAATTGTCCTTGTATGACAAAGATGGAAAAGAATTATGGAATAAAGTGATTCTAAAAAAGGATTTGGACTAACTAATATTTATTCCTGAACCACACTTTTTGCCATTCTCTTTTCAAAATCAAAAAGGCAACATTTTCGGCTAGAACCACTAAATCTGAGCCGTCAAGTTTTTTTATTTGGTCTTCCGAAACATCGATGATATAAAGTAAGTTGAGATATTCGGCAAATTTGTACTGAATCATTCGATAGACTTTTTCGTGCATCTGGATTTTTAATTCCTCGGGCGAAATACTTTTTGGAAAATCAATCCCTTCGTTTGCCAAATTAAAATCCTTATTGATTTGCTCTATTAATTTCAAGTACAAAGCTTCTTTTTCAGCTTCTTCAAGAAGTAAATCAGTATTTTTAGGTGTAATGAAATTCATTGTATATACTTATAAAACCCTCAGGGTTCTGATTGTAAACTAAACCTTTCTTTCCATTAAATTTTCGCCAAAAGCTTTCAAAATTGCTTTTTTGTCTTCAGAAATATTAATTTTTTCCAAGGTTTCAAAAGCTTTTAAAGTAAAATCGTGAATAGCTTTTTGATTAGCATCAGAAGCTCCAGTCGAATTGAAAATTTCCTTTACAGCATTAATTTTTTCTGAATTATCTTCTGGTTGAATAGAAAACAAATCCAACAATTGTATTCTTTCTTCTGGTTTTGAAAATTCGATAGCTTTCAGGTATAAATACGTTTTTTTGTTCTCAATAATATCACCTCCTACTTGTTTTCCGAAGTTTTCTGGATTTCCAAAAGCATCTAAATAATCATCCTGCAACTGAAAAGCCAAGCCTAAATTAAGTCCAAAATCATAAATCAAATTAGCATTTTCCTTTGAAGTTTCGGCAATAATTGCGCCCATTTTCATCGCTGCAGCAACTAGAACGGCAGTTTTATATTCAATCATTTTCAAATATTCAGCAATTGTAACGTCATCACGAGTTTCAAAATCAACATCATATTGTTGTCCTTCGCAAACTTCAAGTGCTGTTTTACTAAACAATTTAGCCAACTTACGGAATATTTTGGGCTGGTATTTTTCGAAATATTGGTAGGCCAAAATCAACATCGCATCGCCAGAGAGAATTCCGGTGTTAATATTCCATTTTTCATGAACAGTAGCATTTCCTCTTCGCAAAGGTGCATCATCCATAATGTCGTCGTGAACCAAAGAGAAGTTATGAAAAACCTCAACAGCCATCGCAGCTGGCAAAGCTTTTACATAATAGGCATCAAAAATTTCGGCAGTAATTAATGTCAAAACTGGTCGCATTCTTTTTCCTCCTAACTGCAAAATGTAATCTATAGGTTGGTATAGGTTTTTAGGCTCTTTATCAATTTTTTGATTTTCTAAATAGAGCAAAAATTGTTCTTGATATTGAATAGTAGAAAGCATTTTTTATTTAATTATAGATTTAGAACCATTTAATATTGATTTAAAAACAACACTAAATTTCAAACACAAAAGTATATTTTTTTATTTAGTGTACCTAAATTTCTACAGCTATAACGATTAAGTAAAAATAATTTGAAAATACTTTGGAAACTATTTTGGTATTTAAAGTTTCCTTCATATGTTTGCGGTCTAATTAAAATATCAAACTGATAATGACAGCAACAAAATGGACTATCGATTCTGACCAATCTGACGTTTTAATAAAAACGAGACATTCTATAATTGCCTATTTAGTGAGTAAATCAAATACATTTAATGGTTCAATATCTGTAGTTGATGATGAACTTCACGATGCTAATGTTGAATTTTTATTTGACATCAATACCAAAGATGGAAAATTAGAGCAATTTGATTCTAACTTGAAATTGAATGATTTTATAGATACAATACAAAATCCTACCATTAGTTTTAAATCGACTTCTTTTCAAAAAGTAAATTCGAGCATCAATTTCTTGAAAGGATATTTGACTATTAACAACATTACTAAGGTAGTCGAATTGGATGCTGTGCTTACTGGTTTAGAAACTCACAACGGCAATTCGAAAGCAAATTTTGAAATTCTTGGAAGCATCAATCGAAAAGATTTTGGATTATCTTATAATGCCTTTAACCAAAATAATGGTGTTGTCTTGGGACAAGATATGAATTTGACCGCTAATCTTGAATTTACAACTCAAACCCGTTTAAACTAATATTAAATTTATGTGAAACCATTGGTGACTATTTTAGCTTCTAAAGTTTCCTTAATATGTTTTCAACCGAAAATCAATTTATTCATTTTAAAATGAAAGAAAAAATTATATCAAAAGCTTCCGAATTATTCTTAAAACTTGGTTTTAAGAGCGTCACTATGGATGATATTGCTGGAGAAATGTGCATTTCAAAAAAAACAATTTATAAATATTTCTGCAACAAGGAAATTCTAATTGAGGAATCGACAGCAATGATTCACAAAGCAATTCATCAAAGTATTGACACCATTGTGGCCGAAAACCGTAATGCCATTGAAGAAAACTTTCAGATCAGAAAAATGTTTAAAGAAATGTTTAAAGCAGGAGACACCTCTCCTGTTTATCAATTAAAAAAACATTATCCTGAAATTTATGAAAAAGTAATGTCTAGAGAAATTAACGAATGTAATGCGGTTTTCAAACAAAACATTCAAAACGGAATACAAAAAGGTTTGTATCGAAAAGACATCGCAGTTGACACCTACGTTGATTTTTATTACACTTTGATTTTTAGCATTAATGGAAACACGAGCTCTGAAAAAGAAGCAAACAAACTTGAAATGCAAGCCTTAGAATACCATACCAGAGCAATGGCAACTCTTGCAGGAATAATCGAATTAGAAAAACAATTACAAAAATATAACTCATAATGAAGAAACTATTTATAATCCCTTTTTTGGTTTTTGCTTTAACGGCAAATTCGCAAGTCAAATCATTAACCTTGAAAGATGCACTAACCTATGCGTTAGAAAATAAAGCGGATGCCAAAAAAGCTAAGCTAGATGTCGAAAACAGTGAATATAAAATTCAGGAAGTTCGTTCAAGAGCTTTACCTCAAATTTCGGCCAACGGAAGTTTGAATTACAATCCTATCTTGCAAACAACAGTACTTGATGGGGACAATTTTGGAGCTCCAGGAACTACAATTCAAGCAGCTTTTGGGCAAAAATGGAGTTCGGGAGCTGGAATTTCCTTAAACCAAGCTCTTTATGATCAATCCGTTTTTATTGGTTTGAAAGCTGCAAAAACTACAAGAGAGTTCTATCAAATAAATGAACAATTGACTGAAGAACAAGTTATCGAACGAGTTGCAAATGCCTACTATAATGTGTATGTAACACGTCAAAATTTGAGCGTTTTGGATAATAATCTTATTAACACCAATAAAGTTAAAGATATTATTAAAGGACAATTTGACAATGGATTGGCAAAAAAAATAGATTTGGACAGAATTATGGTAAAAATATCCAATATTAAAACCCAACGTCAACAAGTTTTAAACGCTGTAGATCTTCAAGAAAATGCATTAAAATTTTATATGGGAATGCCAATTGAAACTAAAATCGAAATTCCTGCAACCGAATTTGAAGTTACGCCTCAAGTCCTTTTTGAAACACCAGATGCCACTGCTAGAACAGAATATCAATTATTGAAGAAGAATGAACAACTTTTAGAGTATCAAAAGAAATCGGTTCAAGCTGCATATTATCCAACACTTTCGTTAAATGGAAGTTATAACTACATTGGTCAAGGTCCAGAAATGCCGTGGTTTAAAAAACCTGTCGATGGTGCTTATTGGTCTGATTATGCCGCAATTGGATTGAATTTACACGTACCAATATTTACAGGATTTGGAACTCGTGCCAAAGTTCGTCAAGCTGATAACAGCCTAAAATCAATAAAAGTAGATTTGGCAGAAACCAAACTTGCATTGGATTTGGCCTATGAAAATGCTAAAAAACAAATTGATAATAGTATCATCACTATAAGTAGTCAAAAAGAAAATGCACAATTGGCTCAAGAAGTTTTAACCAATACTAATAATAATTATGCTCAAGGATTAGCTTCCCTTACCGATTTATTGGATGCAGAAAATGCATTAGTAGAAGCACAAAACAATTATACAACTGCATTATTAGATTACAAACTAGCAGAAATAGCATTAATCAAATCAAAAGGAGAATTAAAAAACTTATTAAACTAAATATCTTAAAATGAAAAAACCAATTTACATCATAATTGCTGTCGTATTAATAGGTGGAGCAGCATTCACATTATACAACAATAAGAAGAAAAATGCAGAAGACACAGCTATTGTTGCCGAAAAAAACAGTTCAGTTGCCGTAAGAGTTGCTACAGTTGTTACCGAAAAAATAGATGATGCTTTTAAAGCAAACGGAAATTTTGAACCTATACAAGAATTGACTTTTTCAGCTGAAAAATCAGGCAAAGTAATTAGCGTTTTAGCAAAAGAAGGTGATTATGTAAAAGCAGGACAAACATTGGCAATCGTTAGAAGCGATGTTATAAATGTGAATGCGCAAACGGCAAATTCAACCTATCAAAATGCAGCCGCAGATTATAGCCGATATGAAAATGCTTATAAAACCGGCGGAATTACCAAACAACAATTAGATCAAGCAAAACTAGCAATGGTAAATGCTAAAGCCCAATTGACTCAAGCAAACATCAATGTTGGTGATACTAGAATAAAATCTCCGATTAATGGTTTTATCAATAAAAAATACATTGAGCAAGGTTCTATTTTAGCAGGAATGCCCCCAACTTCATTGTTTGATATTGTTAATGTTTCTAAACTAAAGTTAAAAGTGACTGTCAACGAAAATCAAGTAGCTAGTCTAAAATTAGGAAACATTGTAATCATTTCAGCAAGCGTATTTCCAGATAAATCATTGACAGGTAAAATTACATTTATTGCGTCTAAAGCAGATCAAACATTAAATTTTCCGATAGAAATTGAAGTGGACAACAATCCCAATAGTGACATCAAAGCAGGAATGTATGGAACAGCCACTTTTGGAGCCAATGCTGCAAAACAAGCAGAAGTTAAAACAATACCAAGAACGGCTTTCGTGGGTAGTGT
>NZ_JAQTPQ010000170.1 GCF_028712645.1 Flavobacterium sp.
ATTTTTCGAATTTGGAATTTCAAAGTTAACGACGGTCTGATTAACTGTTCGTTTTTTGATTGATGATTGAAACTCCGGCTGATTACCGGAGTTTTATTTTTTATATTATCTTTGCCGAAACAACACAACTTGTAAAAACGTACTGCAGTGCGTCTCAACGTAACAACCAAACAATGAAAACTACACTTATAGCTCCCTCAGTTCTTGCCGCTGATTTTGCCAATTTACAACGAGACATAGAAATGATAAACAACAGTCAAGCCGATTGGTTTCATATTGATATTATGGATGGGGTTTTTGTTCCCAATATTTCTTTTGGAATGCCAGTTTTGGCTGCCATTGCAAAACACGCCAAGAAAACAATCGATGTCCATTTGATGATTGTTGATCCTGATCGATATATCAAAACTTTTGCAGAATTAGGTGCAAATGTTTTATGCGTTCACTATGAAGCTTGCCCACATCTTCACAGAACCTTGCAAGCTATCAAAGCAGAAGGAATGAAAGCTGGAGTTGCATTAAACCCACACACAAATGTCGATTTATTAGAAGATGTAATTAATGATATTGATATGGTTTTGGTTATGAGTGTGAATCCAGGTTTTGGCGGACAATCCTTTATTGAAAATACTTATGAAAAAGTACAAAAACTAAAATCATTAATCAATAAAAAAGGTGCTTCAACAATTATCGAAATTGACGGTGGTGTAACCAATAAAAATGCGAAACAATTGGCAAAAGTTGGAGCTGATGTTCTCGTTGCAGGAAGTTATGTCTTCAAAGCAGAAAATCCAACAGAAACTATAGCCGATTTGAAGAAATTGACCACTTTTTAAGAATATAAAAATAGCATTCAATAAAAAATCCAAAGACAAAATCTTTGGATTTTTTTATGTGACCGCGGAGGGGTTCGAACCCCCAACCCTCAGAGCCGAAATCTGATATTCTATCCAGTTGAACTACGCAGCCAATATGATTTAGGATTGAAGATTAACGATTTTAGATTTGTGATTTAGATCCTCAAAGTCCAAAATCTCAAATCCTAAATTATTTATACTAAAAGTTTCTTTACAATTGAAGAAATGGTTTTTCCTTCGGCAGTTCCACCTAATTGTGCAGAAGCTAAGCCCATCACTTTTCCCATTGCAGCAATTCCTGATGCACCAGTTTCGGCAATGATTTTTGCAATTACGGCTTCCACTTCGGCTTCGCTTAATTGTGCCGGTAAGAATTTTTCGATTACGGCTATTTGTGCCAATTCTGGTTCAGCCAAGTCCATACGATTTTGCTCTGTAAAAATTTTAGCACTATCCTTACGGGTTTTTACTAATTTTTGAAGTAGTTTAATTTCGTCTGCTGCTGAAATTTCTTCTTTGGATCCTGTAGCTGTTTGAGCTAAAAGGATTTCGGATTTAATAGCTCTTAAAGCTTCCAATGCTACAGTATCTTTGGCTCTCATGGCGGTTTTTATTTCCTCCATGATTTGTGTTGATAAACTCATATATATTTTAGATTTATGATTTGAGATTGCAGATTTGAGAATGTTTAAACTTTAAATTTTCTCGACTGCAATCAGGAAGGCAAATTTAAAGAAATTTAATGGGATTAGCAATAGCTTGCTGGGTTACTCATAAAGACAAAAAATAACCCGGAAATTGAATTCAATTTCCGGGTTAGGCAACATTAGTTTAGGTTAGTTAGTCAACATTATCATGTAAATACGAATTATTTGATCGTAACTGGAGGTCGTCATTGCTGTCAGTTCCCACAGAAATTCTAGAATTTGCACTGTTAGTTTGTGTATTGGAAAGATCAATTCCTAATCTTTTATAGGCTGGTTCTCTTTCTAATTCATCAATTTTTGAAATGTTATTATGAAATTTATAATTGAATTCCTTTAATTTTTTTCTTCTTTCATCAGCTCTAAACTTCAATGTTTCCTCAATAGTCATTTCAACTGGAGAAACATTTTCGAAAGTAGCAGTTTTATTTTCAAATGTATCTACTCGTTTCATCGTGATGTTCATTCCCTCTGGAATCACTTCTTCGACGATTGCTGTTGGTTTTGCTTCCGAAAGTATATTTTCTAATTCAGTGAATTCTTCAAGTGAATATCTAATGATGCCTTTATCTGTCAATTCAGTTACTGGAACAAATTGAACAGGCTCATTAACTTCAATATTTCGAGTTTCATTTGTTAATTCGAATAAAACCTTTTCTTCTTGTTTTACAACAGGTTCGGTTTTAAAAAGTGGCAAATCGAAAGAAAAAGTAGTTTGTTCTTCTTTTTCAAAGATTTTTGGCGCTACAACTTCTATTTGCTTAACTTTTTGTGACTCAACCATAAAATCGATGTCATTAATTGGAGAAACTATTTCAAAAGTCACATCTAAATTTTTGATAAATTCAGACATACCCATTAACTCCTCTTTGTTAATTGAGACAACTTCAGGTTCTTCTACTGTATCTTCTAACAATTCAAAAACAATTCTTTCGGCTGAATTAGATGCTGCAGTTTCATTATTTAAATTGAATGTAGGAACTGACTTTTTGGTCAAATCATAAACCCCTTTTTGTTCATCTTCTAGAGTATGAATAATTTTTTTAGGTTCTGTATTTACAATTTCGTTTTGTTGTTCAACATCAAATCCTGTTGCAATTATTGTTACCGAAATTGCTCCACCAAGATTTTCATCTTCACCAACACCCATAATTATATTGGCATTGTTACCTGCTTCAGCTTGAATAAAATCATTGATTTCACCAATTTCATCAATCGTGATTTCATCAGAGCCAGAAACGATGAGCAACAATACGTTTTTGGCACCTGTGATTTTGTTATCATTCAACAATGGAGAATCTAAAGCAGACATAATTGCCTCCTTAGCTCTATTTTCTCCTGATGCTACAGCTGACCCCATAATGGCAGTTCCACTATTTGCCAAGACTGTTTTAGCATCTTTTAAATCGATATTTTGTGTATAGTGATGTGTAATTACTTCGGCAATTCCTCTTGAGGCAGTCGCCAAAACTTCGTCGGCTTTTGAAAATCCAGCTTTGAAACCAAGATTCCCATAAACTTCTCTCAATTTATTGTTATTAATAACAATTAACGAATCGACTTGTTTACGCAATTTATCAATACCTATAAGTGCTTGTTCCTGACGCACTTTTCCTTCAAACAAGAAAGGCAAGGTCACAATTCCTACGGTTAGGATGTCTCTTTCCTTAGACAATTGAGCAATTACTGGAGCAGCTCCGGTTCCGGTTCCCCCACCCATTCCTGCTGTGATAAAAACCATTTTAGTATTACTGTCAAGCATTTTTTCAATGTCGGCAATACTTTCGATAGCTGATTGTTGTCCAACATCAGGATTTGCTCCAGCACCAAGTCCTTCGGTTAAGTTTACACCTAGCTGAATTTTGTTAGGCACAGAGCTGTTGTCTAAGGCTTGAGAATCGGTATTACAAACGATAAAATCGACGCCTTTGATGCCTTGTTTAAACATGTGGTTTATAGCGTTACTTCCGCCTCCACCTACACCAATAACTTTTATTACATTTGATTGGTTTTTGGGTAAATCAAATGTAATGCTTCCAAATTCTGAGTTGCTCATCATCTTATTGGGTTTTAGTATTTATTATTTTTTATTAGTATTTTTTATTCTGCGTTGTCCAAGAAATCTTTAATCTTATCAACATATCTATCAAAAAAAGATCTTCTTATTTTAGTTTCTGTGGATTCTTCTTTTTTAATTACTTTTTCACTTTCAACCTCGTTTTCAACTTCTTCAACTTCTGGTTGATGAAAAACCGGCGGTCTTATTACCGAGGTCTTCTCTGGAACTCCTGTATCAATCCTAATAGCACTTTGCGTTTTATTTTCGATACTATTCATCACCAATCCCACGGCTGTAGCATACAAAGGACTTGATATTTCTTCGTCAGAATTTCCAGCTAAATGCTCATTTGGATATCCGATTCTAGTATCCATCCCAGTGATGTATTCTACTAATTGCTTAATATGTTTCAATTGAGCTCCACCACCTGTAAGCACAATTCCCGCAATCAATTTTTTTCGAGGATCTTCGTGACCGTAATCTTTAATTTCAGTAAAAACCTGTTCAATAATTTCAACAACACGTGCATGAATTATTTTGGACAAATTCTTCAATGAAATCTCTTTTGGTTCTCTTCCTCTTAATCCTGGAATCGAGACAATTTCGTTGTCTTTATTTTCTCCAGGCCAAGCAGAACCAAATTTAACTTTCAACAATTCGGCTTGCTTTTCGATGATCGAACAGCCTTCTTTAATATCGTCGGTAATTACATTTCCTCCAAAAGGAATAACGGCAGTGTGCCGAATAATTCCATCCTTAAAAATGGCCAAATCTGTTGTTCCACCACCAATATCAATCAATGCAACACCTGCTTCTTTTTCTTCCTGACTCAACACCGCATCAGCTGAAGCCAATGGTTCCAAGGTTAATCCTGATAATTCAATTCCTGAACTTTGAATACATCTTCCAACATTTCTTATTGAAGAAGCTTGACCCACCACAACATGAAAACTAGATTCCAATCTTCCACCATACATTCCGATAGGTTCCTTGATTTCAGATTGCCCATCGATTTTAAATTCCTGTGGCAAAACATGAATAATTTCTTCTCCAGGCAACATTGCCAATTTATTTACTTGGTCAATTAAAAGTTGAATATCATCACCCCCTATTACTTCCTCTGCATTTTTTCTAATAATATAATCACTATGTTGAATGCTACGAATATGTTGCCCTGCAATTCCAACAACTACATCTTTAATTTTGTAACCCGACTTATTTTCGGCTTCAAGAACGGCTTGCTGAATAGATTGAATGGTTTGAGTAATGTTATTTACAACACCTCTTGCCACACCTAGACTTTTAGATTTTCCAACACCTAAAATTTCTAGCTTTCCATATTCGTTTTTCTTGCCTATCATGGCAACAATTTTAGTTGTCCCAATATCTAGACCTACTGCAATATTCTCTTTTTCCATTATCTATTATTTAGTACACACGACTTGTTGCGCAAACCTGAGGTCAATTGTTTTATATTTATATAACGAACTATCTAAAACTGCTTTTTGAAAAAAAGCTTTGTAATTATTGAATTTTGCTTTCACTCTTATGGTTTTGCCAAAATCAATTTGATAATTAAAGTTTCTATTAAGCATTCTCAAGCTTCCGTTTGGCATAATTTGAACACCAATGATATTTTTTTTCAAAAATTCATCGTTATGTATTATGCGAAATAATTCGGCTAAATCTTCGCTGTTTTTTTTATTAATTTCCCCCGAAACAAGTGGAACTCTAGCTGTAAAATTAGTTGACAACGGCATTCTATTTCCTTTGTAATCAATATAGAAAGACTCATCACCGTCAAAAACTCTAGCTATTGGAGTTTTTTGTTTCACTACTGCTTTTAGAACCCCATCAATGCTCACAAATACATCTGATTTTTCAATCATTTCCTGTGTATTTAAAGCCTTTTCTAGCTTATTCAAATCTAATTTATCTTTGTCAATACTTTGTGCATCCTTGTTATTTTCTATTAACAATTTATTAACCGTTTCTTGATCTACAAAAGGAGCGTTTTCTCCTACAAATACAACAACTGATTTTGTCAATTTTCTACTTTCATTCCGATTTGAAGTGAATGAAAAAAGAAAAATTACCAATGTAAACATCAGTATTAATCGAATATTTGTCCAATTAAATAGTTTCATTTAACGCATTTTTAATTGTTGTTACCATTTCTCCAATATCACCTGCTCCAATAGTCACAATAACCGTGGCATCACTCTCTAAAATCGAAGGAATTAATTCCGTTTTTGAAACTAATTTCTTATGTTTATTTTCTATTTTTTTCAATAACCAAGTTGACGTAATTCTTTCCATCGGCAATTCACGAGCTGGATAAATATCCAATAAAATTACTTCGTCAAAAGAGGCAAGACTTTGCGCAAAATCATCGGCAAAATCTCTAGTTCTGCTAAATAAATGAGGTTGAAATATTGCTAATATTTTTTTGTTAGGATACAATTCCCGAACAGCTTGGTGAACCGCATTTATTTCAGTTGGATGATGCGCATAATCATCAATGTAAACTAGTTTTTCTGTTTTTATTTGATACGAAAATCTCCTTTTAATCCCTTTGAATGAACGTAAAGCATTAGCAATGTCTTCGGTTGGGATGCCAAAAGTTTTTGCCATTGCCAATGCCATAAGTGCGTTCATTAAATTATGTTTTCCAGGCAAACCAAATTCTAAATTTTTAATGGTTTCCGAAGGCGTTTTTACATCAAAAACATACTGACTATTTGCTATTCGGATATTGATTGCAGAGAAAACAGCATCTTCATTCACAGCACAAGTAACACCTTGAATAGGCAAATACTTAGTAATGAAAAGTTTACTTTTGTCTTCTACTTTATCCGCGAATTCTACAAACGATGCCTCGATTGTTGATTTATCTCCATAAATATCCAAATGATCCGCATCCATCGAGGTCACGCAAGCAATATTGGGATGCAAATGCAAGAAGGAACGGTCAAATTCATCGGCTTCGACAACCGTTACCGTTTTTCCGCTTCCTATTAAATTCGAATTGTAATTTTCGACAATTCCTCCAACAAAAGCGGTAACATCTACTCCGCTTTCGAATAGAATATGCCCAAGAATTCCTGAAGTCGTGGTTTTTCCGTGGGTTCCTGAAACTGCAAAACAGAAAGTATCTTTTGTAATTATTCCCAGAACTTCGGCTCTTTTCTTTACTTCAAAATCACGTTCTATGAAATAATTCCACTCCGAATGATGCACTGGAACTGCCGGTGTAATAATAACTAAAGTGTTTTCTACGTAATAATCCGTTGGAATTAAATCAATTGAATCTTCAAAATGAATGGCAATTCCAATTTGTTGTAACTCTTTTGTGAGTTGCGTTTCGGTTTTGTCATAACCCGATACATTCTTGCCGATGGCTTTGAAATAGCGCGCCAAAGCACTCATCCCAATTCCTCCGATTCCTATAAAATAGACGTTATGTATTTGATTTAGATTCATTTTACTTTAAAAAAATTAATTATATCTGAAAAAAATATAATTGCTAAAACAATTATTATTAATACCAAAACATTTAAAATTGACTTTTTAAAATATTTTTTATCTTGTTTATAATCATAATAATATGCTACTCCTATTGAGATTATTACTAAAATGAATAGTATTAAAATAACCATATTATTTTTTAATTAATTTCACGATTTCGTCAACTATTTGTTTTGTTGCGTTTGGCAAAGCCAATTGCTTAATATTTTTACTCAACTGTTTTTGTTTTCCATCATCTTTGAGCAAGGCTTCAAAAACTAAACTAAATTCCGAATCAAGTTCGCTTTCCTTAATCATAATCGCTCCTTTTCTATCGACTATTGATTTTGCATTTTTAGTTTGATGATCTTCGGCCACATTTGGTGACGGAATAAAAATCACTGGTTTTCCTACAATACATAATTCAGAAACAGAAGATGCTCCGGCTCTAGAAATAACAATATCCGCTGCAGCATAAACCAAATCCATTCGGTCAATAAATGCCAAAACTTGAACATTATTTGAATTGTATTTCTTATAATCTTCGAAATATAATTTTCCGCATTGCCAAATAACCTGCACATTTTGAGAAACTATATGTTCTAATTCTTTTTC
>NZ_JAQTPQ010000006.1 GCF_028712645.1 Flavobacterium sp.
AGTGCTTTTGTGCAAAAACGGATGAAAATTAATCCGGAAGTTTTTAAATATTTATCGGAAGTAATTGTAGAGAATACTTATGTTGAGAGTAACACAACAATTGAGTTATTTGCAGGATTTAGACTGCTTGCTGTAGATGGGTCAAAAGTTACTCTTCCTTATACTGAAGATTTAAAAAAAGAGTTTGGAGAATCAAAGAATAATACCAATACAAGTGTTGTTCAAGGTAGAACTTCGGTTTTGTACGATTTGTTAAATCATATTGCTTTAGATTCAGTTTTGGAGAATTCAGGAATTGGGGAAAGAGAACTGGCTCTAAAACATATTTTTAGATGGAAAAAGAATGATTTAATTATTTATGATCGAGGATATCCATCGTATGACTTTAAATATGAACACCTTAAAAAAGGTGTAAATTTCGTAATAAGAGCAACTACTACACAAAGTAAGGCGGTAATTTCATTTGTTTCTAGTGGTAAAAAGTCTTTGGTTGTAGAAATATTTCCACAGGAAAAACATTGTTTTAAAAACAAGGAATACGACAAAAATACTTCTATACAGATACGATTAGTTCGAGTTGATTTGCCAAATGGAGAGGTAGGAATCTTAATGACTTCGTTATTGGATAGCCAAAAATATCCATCAAAAATGTTCAAAGAATTATATTTTTTGAGATGGAAAATAGAAACCTACTATGATGAATTGAAGAATAAAATAAAACTAGAATATTTTACAGGTTATTCAAAAATGAGTGTGTTGCAAGATTTTTTCTGTGCCGTTTTTATCAGTAATTTGCAATCGACTATCGTGAATGATTTACAAGAAGAATTAGAACTCAAAAATCAAAAGACGAAATTAGATTACAAGATAAATGTAAACCTGACCTATGGTTTTTTGAAAAATAGAGTTTTAGAATTGCTTTTTAAAGAAGGTGCTTTGGAAGATGTGTTTTTAGAATTACAAATATTGTTTCTCAAAAACACAATACCCATTCGACCTGATAGAAGTAATCCTAGAAATATAGGCAAATATCGAAATCGAATAAGACCCTTTGTGCTTAAAAATCAGAAAGATGCAATATAGAAATTCCTTAACTTAATGACATTGGGTGCGAGCGTCTCGCTCGTATCTACAAATAAAAAAAGCCCCAACCGGGGCTTTTTCAATATCTAAACTCAAGTTTATTTACTCAAATACATTTTTCTTCTAGAGTACAATTCATAAAACTGATCGTCTTTCAAATCGTCAATAAACAGGATACTTTCTCCGGTAGATTTCATTTCTGGTCCCAAAGCTTTGTTCACATTGTGGAATTTGCTGAAAGAGAAAACCGGTTGCTTAATCGCGTATCCTTTTAACTGCGGATTGAATTTGAAATCCGTTACTTTATTCACACCTAACATTACTTTTGTGGCATAATTTACATAAGGTTCTCCGTAAGCTTTAGCAATAAATGGCACAGTACGAGAAGCTCTAGGATTCGCTTCAATGATATAAACGATATCGTCTTTTATCGCAAACTGAATGTTAATCAAACCAACGGTTTCCAAAGCCAAAGCGATTTTCTTGGTATGATCTTTTATTTGTGTCATCACAAATTCGCCCAAATTAAATGGTGGCAAAGTGGCGTTACTATCACCAGAATGTACTCCGCAAGGCTCGATGTGTTCCATTATTCCAATGATATACACGTTTTCACCATCGCAAATCGCGTCTGCTTCAGCTTCAATGGCACCATCCAAATAATGATCCAAGAGCAATTTATTTCCTGGAATCGTTTTCAATAAATTGATAACGTGTTCTTCTAATTCTTGTTTGTTAATCACGATTTTCATTCCCTGACCACCCAAAACATAAGAAGGACGAATCAATAATGGAAAATCCAAAGTATCTGCCAAAGCAGAAGCTTCGTCAGCTGTTTCGGCAATACCAAATTGTGGGAAAGGAATTTTTAAATCGGTTAATAAATCAGAAAAACGTCCTCTATCTTCAGCTAAATCTAAAGCATCAAAGCTAGTTCCTATAATTTTAATTCCGTATTTGGCTAACTTCTCAGCTATTTTCAAAGCGGTTTGCCCACCTAATTGTACGATAACACCTTCTGGTTTTTCGTGTTGAATAATATCATAAATATGTTCCCAAAATACTGGCTCGAAATACAATTTATCAGCAGTATCAAAATCAGTCGAAACCGTTTCTGGATTACAGTTAATCATAATCGTTTCGTAACCACATTCTTTGGCTGCCAAAACGCCGTGAACACAAGAATAATCAAATTCGATTCCTTGTCCAATTCTATTAGGTCCTGAACCCAAGACAATTATTTTTTTCTTTTCAGTTACAATACTTTCGTTATGAACGTAGCGTTCTCCGTTTGCTTTTTCAATTTCAGCCTCAAAAGTCGAGTAATAATAAGGTGTCAAAGCTTTGAATTCCGCAGCACAAGTGTCAACTAATTTAAACACACGATTAATGTTCATCGACATTCTTAAAGCGTGTATTTGACTTTCCAGACAACCTAACATATGAGCAATTTGTCTGTCGGCAAAACCTTTTTGTTTTGCTTCCAAAAGCAATTCTCTTGGTAATGTTTCCAATTTGAAATTGGATATTTCTCTTTCCAAAGAGTATAATTCCTCATATTGTTTTAGGAACCACATATCAATTTTAGTGATTTCGTGAATACGACCCAACGGAATTCCCATTGCGATGGCATCATAAATTACAAAAACACGATCCCAACTTGCAAAAGTCAGTTTTTCGATAATTTGTTCGTAGTTGGTATATCCTTTTCCGTCAGCTCCTAGCCCATTTCTTTTGATTTCCAAAGATTGTGTGGCTTTATGCAAAGCTTCTTGAAACGAACGTCCAATTCCCATAACTTCACCCACAGATTTCATTTGAAGTCCCAAAGTTCTGTCGGCACCTTCGAATTTATCGAAATTCCAACGTGGTATTTTCACGATTACATAATCCAAAGTCGGTTCGAAAAGAGCCGAAGTCGATTTGGTAATTTGGTTTTGTAATTCATCTAAATTGTAACCCAAAGCCAGTTTCGAAGCAATTTTCGCAATAGGATAACCCGTTGCTTTTGATGCCAAAGCAGAAGAACGAGATACACGAGGATTGATTTCAATCGCCACAATATCTTCTTTTTCGTCAGGCGAAACGGCGAATTGCACATTACAACCTCCAGCAAAATTTCCGATACTACGCATCATCAAAATTGCATAATCACGCATTCTTTGGAAAGTAGTATCCGACAAAGTCATCGCTGGTGCCACAGTAATTGAATCTCCAGTATGAATTCCCATTGGATCCATATTTTCGATAGAACAAATAATAACTACGTTGTCATTTCTATCTCTTAAAAGTTCTAATTCATATTCTTTCCAACCCAACAAAGCCTTATCAATCAAGACTTCATGGATAGGAGACATTTCTAATCCGTAAGTTAGTTTTTCGTCGAATTCTTCTTTTTTATGCACAAAAGCAGCTCCAGTTCCTCCCAAAGTAAACGAAGGACGAATAACTAATGGAAAGCCAAATTCTTGTGCAATTTCTTTTCCTTGAAGGAAAGAAGTAGCTGTTTTTGCAGGTGCAGAAGGAACTCCAATTTTTTCTAAAAGTTGCTTGAATTTTTCTCTGTCTTCGGTAATATTAATGGCATTAACATCAACACCAATTAATTTTACTCCAAAATCAGCCCAAATTCCTTTCTCGTCAGCTTCAAGACATAAGTTCAGTGCTGTTTGTCCACCCATTGTTGGTAGAACAGCATCGATTTGAGGATGTGCTTTTAGGATTTCAATAATAGATTTTGTGGTCAATGGTTTCAAATAAATATGATCGGCCATTGATGGATCCGTCATAATAGTTGCAGGATTCGAGTTAATCAAGATGACTTCGATTCCTTCTTCTCGAATAGAACGAGCAGATTGAGAACCTGCATAATCAAATTCGCACGCTTGCCCTATAACTATTGGACCTGAACCTATTATTAAAACTGATTTTATTGAATTGTCTTTTGGCATTTTTTTTATTTTTTTGGTTTCAAGTTTCAAGTTTCAAGTTGCTAACTAACTTTAAACCTGAAACTTTAAACGTTTTTAATGAAAAGGTATAAAAAAAGGCGATACTAAAAAAAGTAACGCCTTTATGATGTTTATAGAAACATTATTTTTTATGTCTTGGTTCGCAAGAAACAGTCAATTTGTGTCTTCCTTTTGCTCTACGACGAGCTAGGACTTTTCTTCCATTTGCAGAAGCCATTCTGTCCATAAATCCGTGCTTATTTCTTCTTTTTCTTTTCGATGGTTGAAACGTTCTTTTGCTCATTGCTTTGTATCTTTAAAAAATGTATTTAAATGTGGTTGGTAGTTTGGAATTCCGTTATTCGCAAACCGAGTGCAAATATACAAAGACTTTTATTTCTGGCAAGTTGTTTTATAATTTTTTTTTTAATTCATTTTGCTATCTTTGCTGATATAAATTTACACATTATGTTTCATAAAAATATCAAACTTATTATCGCCGGACTTATTGTAGCTACTGCTGTTTGGCAATTTACCGAATCTAATATTGGCAATGGAATTTTCCTTTTATTGCTGACTGCGATTCCTATTTTTCTTTACTTTAAAAATGAATTTATTTTATTAGCCTTCTTAAAATTAAGAAAACAAGATTTTGAAGGCGCTAAAAAATGGTTAGCCTACATCAAAAATCCCGAAGCAGCTTTAGTTAGAAAACAACAAGGATATTTTAATTATTTGCACGGAATTATGGTTTCACAAACAAACGTAAATCAAGCTGAAAAATATTTCAAAAAAGCAATCGAATTGGGATTATCAATGGATATGGATTTAGCTGTCGCCAAATTAAATCTAGCTGGAGTTGCGATGACTCGTAGAAGAAAACTGGAAGCAACAAACCTACTTAATGAAGCTAGAAAGTTAGATAAACAAAATATGCTAGGCGAACAAATCAAGATGATGAAAGATCAAATGAAGAAAATATAACCCTCTCCCCAACCCTCTCCAAAGGAGAGGGAGATGAAAAAATAGAGATTAAAACAAAACACCAAATTTACTTGGTGTTTTTTTATTTACGCAAATCAAGGGTTGAATTTATAACTTTTTGGGGTTCAAGGCTAACCTAACAGGTTTCAAAAACCTGTTAGGTTTAATACGAAGTATGTTAGAGGTTTATTTTTAACCCTTGATCGCATTATTTATTAAAAAGCATATCACCTGCAATAAGCAACAATACAAAACCGAATATTTTTTTTAATGTTTTTTGATCAATTCCGATTGCTATTTTACTACCATAATAGCTCCCAACGATAAACAATGCTGAAATAATTACGGCATATTTCCATTCGATTTGTCCAGCTCTATGATAATTCAATACTGCCAAAAAAGCAATTGGCGGTAACATTACAGCAAGACTTGTCCCTTGTGATTGTTGTTGCGTCAATCCCAGCAAAAGAAGCATTGGGACAATAATAATTCCGCCTCCTATTCCTATAAGTCCACTAAGCATTCCAGATACTAATCCGATGCAGATTAAAATAAAAATTGTTCCTATAGTCATTTTCATATCTGATTTAATGTAAATTAATAAATTAGTTCCTAATTTGAATCCAAAATAATTTTAGGCAAATTTTCATTCAACCACTTGTATTTACTCAAAATCATTATGTGAGTTCCACCTTTTACTACAATACAATTTTGGATGTATTTTATCGGAAAAACATCATCTGCATCTCCGTGAATGTGTACTACTTTTTCATCAACAACTATTCTTTCCCACAAAATCACTTGTTCTACTGCCCAATCTAAATAACGTTTATCCCTAACGGCGAGGAATCGTTCATATAACTTGAGTCGCTGATTTATTTTAGGTCCAAAAGAAAATTTAGCCAGACTTTCAACATTCGAAAGTAAATTAGTTGGTATGAGTTTATACGCTTTTGTAGTTTTAGCCAACTTCATTTTTATTGGAAACTCCAAATTACTTTTGACACTAGAAATAATAATAACCTTTTTGGTATCAATAAATTTTGCCATTTCTTGAACCAAAATCCCTCCAAAAGAAACTCCTATCAAAACTGGATTTGGATGCGTTATCTTTTGAGTAATTCGTTTTGCGTATTCTGGCAAAGTCTCTTTATCCAAAGGGATTTCCCATTCTAAAAGTATCGTTTCAAAAACATCTTCTGTAAGTACAATCCGCTCAAAAATTGTAGAACTTGCCGCTAATCCTGGCATAAAATAAACTGGTATTTTACTCATAATGGGTTTTAACTATTTTTCAACAGTAATCCGATTGACAATCTCGAATTTTTTATAAAATTAATTTTTTTTAATGAAACCAACTTCGATTACAACTTTATATTAACATTATAATTTTTTACAACTTCCCTTTTTGAAGTAAATCCACACAGATATGAAATAAATCCCAGCCGAAAAAGTAGAAATTATAGCTATTTCTTGACAAGAAAAACATAAAACCCAGATACAACCTAAAATCATTTGATATTGAAAATCAAATCGATACCTTTGTAAAGGTTGCTTTTCTAAATCTAAAAAATTTTGGAAAGAAGCAGCAATGAAATAAAAAAATAGTATGGAACCTGCCGTCAATATAGAAATCAAAGACAATACTTTTGCAAGACAATTTGAAACTATAACCGAAAAAGGATTGGTAACAGTAGAATATTCATTTCAGGAGAAAAAAATATTTTTGACAAAGATTAATGTCCCAGATTTATTTAATGATGAGATTTTTATTTCAAACTTACTCAAACAAATTATGTTAATAGCTATCGAGAGGAAACTTAAAGTAGTGCCAATCCTTCCTAAAATTGTAGTTTTTTTTAAAAAAAATCCTATTTATAAAGAGTTACTCCCTCCGGGGATACGATTATAAAAAAAGAGGCTGTTTCTTGATGAAATAGCCTCTTTCATTTAAAGGTTCTAATGAGTTGCATAAAAAATCAAAACATTTAAAATACAAATCTTTAAACCATTAAGATATTAAGGAAATTAAGCTTTGCATTATTCTTAATATCTTAATGGTTTGAAAAGAAAAAAAATGAATGTTCACAACATTTCCAGAAGAACATCATTAAAAAACTTTGAAAAATTACTTTTCAATCTCTCTCAAATTCTCCATTTTCTTGTGAGCCAAGAAACCGGCAATATCTTCAAAATGTTCCTTCACTCGTTTGTTTCCAAATTCAAAAACTTTTGTTGCCAATCCGTCCAAGAAATCTCTATCGTGCGAAACTAATATCAAAGTTCCATCAAAATCACGCAAGGCATCTTTGATAATATCTTTGGTTTTCATATCCAAGTGATTCGATGGCTCATCGAGAATCAATAAATTCACAGGTTCTAGCAATAACTTAATCATTGCTAAACGCGTTTTCTCACCACCCGAAAGTACTTTTACTTTTTTAGTCACATCATCACCGTGAAACATAAAAGCACCTAGAATATCTTTAATCTTAGTTCGAACATCTCCTACTGCAACATCATCAATGGTTTCAAAAATAGTAGCATTCTCATCTAATAATGCTGCTTGATTTTGTGCAAAATAGCCAATTTGAGCATTGTGACCAATTTCAACAGAACCGCTATCGACAGCTAATTCTTTCATAATAGCTTTAATCATTGTCGATTTTCCTTCTCCATTTTTCCCAACAAAAGCTACTTTTTGACCTCTTTCAATAACAATATTGGCATCCTTAAAAACGACGTGATCTCCATAAGATTTGGACATTTCTTTTACAATCACAGGATATTGACCCGAGCGAGCAGCCGGTGGAAATTTTAACTTTAAAGCCGAAGTATCAACCTCATCAACTTGAACAATTACTAGTTTTTCAAGCATTTTAACACGAGATTGAACGGCATCCGTTTTTGAAAACGTTCCTTTAAAACGATCAATAAACGCTCTATTATCAGCAATCATTCGTTGTTGCTCATCGTATGCTTTTTGCTGATGCACTCTCCTATCTTTTCTCAATTCTAAATAATGAGAATACTTTGCTTTGTAATCATAAATTCGTCCCATCGTTACTTCAATAGTACGATTAGTAATATTATCGACAAAAGCTCTATCGTGAGAAATAACCACCACAGCTTTGGCAGAATTAATCAAGAAGTCTTCCAACCATTGAATACTTTCAATATCCATATGGTTTGTAGGTTCATCTAATAAAATCAAATCTGGTTTTTGCAAAAGGATTTTGGCTAATTCGATTCGCATTCTCCAACCACCAGAAAACTCAGACGTTTGACGGGAGAAATCTTCACGTTCAAAACCCAAACCAATTAGAATTTTCTCTACTTCAGCTTCATAATTAACTTCTTCAATGGCATAAAATTTCTCACTTAAGTCCGAAACTCTTTCAATCAATTTCATATAGGCATCACTTTCATAATCAGTACGAACGGTCAATTGCTCATTGATTTCGTCAATCTCTGCTTTCATACTAAAGATTTCTCCAAATGCTTTAGAAGTTTCCTCCATTACAGTCGCTCCATCGGTCGTTAATAAATGCTGCGGTAAATAGGCAATTACAGCTTCTTTTGGTGCTGAAATATTTCCTGTTGACGGTTTACTTTGGCCTGCAATAATCTTTAAAAGTGTTGATTTTCCAGCTCCGTTTTTTCCCATAAGGGCAATTTTATCATTTTCATTAATAGCAAAAGAAACATCACTAAATAAAGTAGTTCCACCGAAATGAACGGAGATATCGTTAACTGTAATCATTTTTGAGTTTAGAAAGGTTATACGTTTAGAAGTTTTAGTTTCTAAACAATTTTAAAAAGGTGCAAAGATAGATTAATAAAGTAATTAGCCTATAAAAAAATAAAGCTTCTAGAAACAGTATGAAAATCCTGTTTTTAGAAGCTTTAGAATAGTTAAAAAAATTACTATTCGCCTTTATGTTTGTCAATGGTATTCCAAATATGAGCATTCATAACACCTATATCTTCAGGATGAAACGTTGGGTCTTTTCCTTCCTTCTTCTGTTTTTCATAATCTTTTAAAGCCGCTAAAGCTGGTTTTTGCAATAAAAGAATAGCAATAATATTAAACCAAGCCATCAATCCAACTCCAATATCGCCAATTGCCCAAGCCAATTGCGCTTGATTAACTGCTCCATAAACAACAACTAGAATCATAGATACTTTCAAAATATGATAAAAAAGAGGCGATTCGATTTTACGTGTGATGTAGGAAATATTTGTTTCGGCAATATAATAGTAAGCTACAATTGTTGTAAAGGCGAAGAAAAATAAAGCGATGGCCACAAAATAACCACCCAAACCAGGAAAAATAGTATCCATTGCACTTTGAGTATATCCAGGTCCAGAAGCAATGTTTTTAGCCCCTTCATATAAAAATTGTTGAGCACCATCTGCACCAGAAACAGGATTAATTACATTGTATTTCCCAGTTATCAAAAGCATAAATCCAGTTGCAGAACACACTAACAAAGTATCAATATAAACAGAAAAAGATTGAACTAAACCTTGTTTTGTTGGATGCGAAACATTGGCAGCAGCCGCAATATGTGGTGCCGTTCCTTGACCCGCTTCATTGGAATAAATTCCTCTTTTAACTCCCCACTGAATGGCAAGACCGAACACAGCTCCAAAACCTGCTTCCATATTAAAAGCACTTTTAAAAACTAAAGAAATCAATTCTGGCAATCTATTAATATCAACTGCAATGATTATCAATGCAATAATGATATAACCAATTGCCATAAAAGGAACTATATATTCTGTGAATTTTGCAATTCTTTTTACACCACCAAAAACAATGGCTGCAAACAATAATGCAACTCCAATTCCTGTATATAAAGTATTTATTTGAAAGGCATTTTGTAACCCTTCGGCAATAGAATTCGCTTGCACGCCTGGCAATAAAATACCTGCCGAAATTACTGAGACAATGGCAAATAAAATTCCAAACCATTTTACTCCCAAACCTCTTTCTATATAAAAAGCGGGCCCTCCACGAAATTCCCCAAGATGTTTTTCTTTATAAATTTGTGCCAAAGTTGCTTCAACAAAAGCAGTGCTTGCTCCTAAAAAAGCCACCATCCACATCCAGAACATAGCACCAGGACCTCCAAATGCAATAGCCGTTGCCACACCTGCAATGTTTCCTGTACCAACTCTTCCCGCTAATGACATTGACAAGGCTTGAAAAGAAGAAACCCCAGAATCAGTGCTTTTGCCATCAAATAACAAACGAAACATTTCTTTGAAATGACGCACTTGCAAAAATCGGGTACGGATTGAAAAGTAAAGTCCCGTTCCTAGACATAAAATGATTAAGGCGTTACTCCAAATTATATTGTTTATCGTTTCAACAAACTCTTCCATAAACTTTTTTTTAGATTTTAAATAGTATTAAAAACCAAATTAAAGCCATTTTAGGATAGGAAACAAATTTCAAGGGCTATGAAAATGAATTATTACCTATTTCTTCAAAAAGTCTAAAAAAATCCTCAATACCAAAAATATTGAGGAAAAAAATCGTAATAGATTATTCCAAAATAAATCTCCGAACTACTTCGGCAACACCATCATCATTATTAGATGCCACAATAACATCTCCAAATTCTCTTAATTCTGTATCAACATTATCTACCCAAACACCTAAACCTGCATATTGCACCATCGTTAAATCATTCTCGGCATTTCCGATAGCAATAATTTCACTTTGATGAATATTGAGTCTTTCGGCCAAAATTTGAATGGCAGCTCCTTTGTCAACACCATTAGGAGCGGCTTCCAAGAAAAAAGGTTTCGACATACAGACACTCAAATCAGGCATTGCAGCTTTCAATTTAGGCTCAACCGTTTTAAGATAAGTAGGTTCTTCTAGCAACAAACATTTCACTGCCGAAGTGGTTACCGCATCTTTAAAACTCGGCACAATAACAAGTTCTAAACCCGTTATTGTACTTTCAATATCAATATATTCTGAATGCTTTTCGCTGATAATTCTATTATCTAAATAAGTAATAATATGCGTATTATTTTGTTGACTAAAATCGTAAATAGAATGGATTTGTTCTTTGGTCAAGGAGTGTTCAAAAAGAACCTTATCTTCTTTTAAATCGGTAATTGTGGATCCATTAAAAGAAATCATAAAGGAATTATTGATGTCACATTGTAATTCCTTTGCATATTCTATCATTGCTGATGTAGGTCTCCCTGAAGCCAAAACAACATAAACTCCCATTTCCTGTGCTTTCAAAAGCATAGCTGCATTTTCAGTCGAAATTTTATGATCATCGGACAACAAAGTGTCGTCCATATCGACCACCAGCATTTTATATTTCATTATTTATAATTTTATATTTCCAGTACATTTCATCAAAAAACCGCTCTTTTGAAGCGGTCATTTTCTATTATTACAATCGTTTTTTAATTCTGTCAAAACTTTGTTTTTGAGCTAAAACTCCAATAACAACAACCATCTTTAATTCTTCTTCAATTAAATAATAAACTGTAAATGGAAATCTTGCTACTATTGCTTGCCTTAATTCTTTATGTCTTTTTTGGTAATGTTTTGGATATTGCTTAATATAATCCAACTCTTCATTTACTTTCAACTTAAAATCTTCACCTAATTCTGTATTTATTTCTAAATACCTTTTTTTTGCTATTCTTAAATCTTGATAAACTATGGGCAACAATTTCAACTTGTATTTCATTACCATTCCTTCTTTACCTGATCCCAATCCAATAAATCTTGAGTATTCTTTCTATAAGATTCCAGTCTTTTATCCAATTCACCTTTATGTTCTGAAGGAACTCCAATTTTATTCAATTTCTCTTTTTTCAAAATTTTTTCCAATTTTTCAAAAGTATCGATTTCAACTTTAAATATTTCTTCTATAAAACTATATTTTCTAACAGATAAATCAACTTCCTCCTCTTTGCCCGAAGAAACACACCAATTCTCGATTTCTTTTTCTAAATCTTCAATTGAAGTATATTTTCCTGATGAAATTCGCTCATCGGCTTCTTTAACCATATTGATATATCCTTCCCTATCCACTGGATAACCACTAATAGTATGAGCCACAACTTCTTTATCCAAGACAGATTTAAGCGCTATAATTTTTTTTAGCTTGCTTTCTTCAATATGTAGCAACCAATCCACTAATTCTATTTTTCTTGCATCCATATCCATCTTAAAGAATTATTCGAAAACAAATATACAAATTTTAAATACTCAACCTAAATTCTTCAATTACAGGATTGGCTTTTGCAAAATCAGTTTCTTGAATGAATAATTCGACTGCTTTTGCATTTTCCATACTAGGGAAAACATTAGATTGATTGTTATCTCTAATAACTGTTTCTACACCTATTTCCTCAATTTTACTTTTTAGTGAAACCGCTAATATTTCACTTCCCGAAAACACTTTCATTAATCCCATACTATTGTTTTTTGTTTGTTGTTGTTGAATATCAATTACTCTTCCTCTTCCTCTTCAGAGTCTCCATCTTCATCGTCTTCATCGTCATCCTCCTCTACATCAAAATTAAATTCAAATGGTTCTACCAACATTTTTTCGGCAAGAATTTCAATTCTTTCAGTGTAAACATCAGAAAAAATTATACGTTGGGTCTTAGCAATACTATTCGATATACGCATAATTCGAGTTTCGTGACGCAGTTTCAAAATAGAATCTGCATCATCGAGGATAAACATTCTTAGTCTGTTAACATTATAACCAGCTGTACTAAACATATCACTCAATTTATTTGGTGTCCCAATCAAAACATCGATTCCTGTAGAAATATAATTTTTATCATAATCCATATCTCCTTTGTCGTGAACGCCATAGACTTCCAAATTAGAATGTTTTCCATATTTTTCAAAAAGGGATACCATTTCTAAAACCTTGGTTTTATCTTCTAATATAATCAAAGCGCGTGGTGATTCTTCGTTTGTTCCAGCTAATTTCTGAATGACGTTGATAACTATTGTTGTTGTTTTACCACTTCCATCTGGAGAAATAATAATACAATCAGCACCACTTTTAATGGTCGAAAATGTTTCTTGTTGCAAGTCATTGGCATCGGTAAGACCATTATCGATGAGTGCGTTTTGAAGATTTTCGTTTATTTTTTTTAGTTTCATATATTTAATCTAAAGAATTAAAAAAATCTAAAAATCTAAAAAAAATCATTTTGCTTCTTTAGATTCTTTCGATTTTTTATTTTTTTCCCTTCGGGATTTGGGGCTTTTATTTACTTGCAAACAGTTGCACGTCATTCTCGGAAATCTCGTTTCCGCCAAGGATAATCAATCGCTCTACGACATTTCGCAATTCGCGAATATTTCCTGTCCAATCGTAATCCTGAAGTAATTTCACAGCTTCTTTTGAAAAATGTTTTACTACGCTTCCTTGTTCGGAAGCAATTTTTTCGGCAAAATGGGCAATCAACAACGGAATATCATCTCGTCTTTCATTCAACGAAGGTACACTAATTAGAATCACTGCCAATCGGTGATACAAATCCTCACGAAAACGACCTTCGGCAATTTCTTTTTTCAAGTCTTTATTGGTGGCCGCAACAACTCGAACATCAACTTTAATGTCTTTGTCAGCACCCACTCTCGTGATTATATTTTCCTGCAAAGCACGCAAAACTTTGGCTTGAGCCGAAAGACTCATATCGCCAATTTCATCCAAGAAAATCGTTCCGTTATTAGCAGCTTCAAACTTTCCTGCACGATCTTTTACCGCTGATGTAAAAGCACCTTTCACGTGACCAAACAATTCGCTTTCAATCAATTCACTTGGAATAGCAGCACAGTTTACTTCGATTAACGGGAAATTAGCTCTTTCGCTTTTTTCGTGCAATTGATGAGCAACGAGTTCTTTTCCAGTTCCGTTTGGTCCAGTTATCAAAACTCTAGCTTCGGTTTGTGCAACTTTTTCAATCATCAATTTAATGTGATTAATAGGCTCGCTTTCGCCAATCATTTCGTAATTCTTGCTGACTTTTTTCTTGAGAATCTTGTTCTCAACCACAAGTTGCTTTTTGTCCAACGCATTGCGAACGGTATTCAACAATCGATTCAAATCTGGTGGTTTCGAAATGTAATCAAAAGCTCCTAAACGCATCGTTTGAATGGCAGTTTCCATATCTCCGTGACCAGAAATCATTACCATCGGAATTTCGGGTTTTATTTTTTTGACAGCTTCAAGAACTTCAACTCCGTCCATTTTTGGCATTTTAATGTCGCACAAAACGAGGTCGTAATCGTTGTTTTTTATTTTTTCTAAACCTTGAACTCCATCTTCGGCATCTTCAACAATATAAGTGTCACTTTCTTCGGAAAGTATTTTTGAAAGCACTCTTCGAATAGCGGCTTCGTCTTCTATGATTAGTATTTTGCTCATTTATTTGTTGTTTTACCGCAAAGTTTGCAAAGTTTTTCGCAAAGTTCGCAAGTTTATTTATAGCCGAATTTCCTAGCCCCGATTGCAGTGGAAATCCTTTTTTTTTCAAACCTATAAGGTTTTGAAAACCTTATAGGTTTAAAAAAAGATTGCAACGGAAAGCGGGAAATAGCTCCTAATTATTTTAATATTTTAACCATTTATATAATTCTCTCCAAGTTGGTTTTTTGCCGTACATCAATATTCCCACTCGGTAAATTTTTGCGGCAAACCAAACCACAAAAAAGAAGGTTCCGAAAAGCAAGGTGATAGAAATTGCCAATTGCCACCAAGGCACACCAAACGGAATTCGCATTAACATAACGATAGGCGATGTGAGCGGAATCATCGAAAATACGGTAGCAACTGTTCCGTGAGGATCGTTGATAACGGTAAAAAATCCGATGTAAACTGCCAAAACTAATGGCATTATGATAGGCAAAAGAAACTGTTGCGAATCGGTTTCGCTATCAACCGCAGCACCAATTGACGCATAAAACGAACTGTATAAAAAGTAGCCTCCTATGAAATAAATAACAAAACTAATGAGAATTGTAGCAATGGGTAAACCCCATAATTCCTTAAAAATCATTTTGGCACTGAATGCAAATTCTTGATGTGCTGACATAATAACATCGGGTGGAAGTTTTGCTGTTGGGCTGGCATCAATCCCCAAAAATGCTGAGGCGGCAAACATAAGTGTCATCCCAAGAATTGCCCAAATAAAGAATTGCAGTAATCCTGCCAATGAAGTTCCTATAATTTTCCCCATCATTAATTGAAACGGTTTTACCGAGGAAATGATGATTTCGACGATGCGATTTGCCTTTTCTTCAATGACACTGCGCATCACCATATTGCCATAAATAATGATAAACATCATAATGAGATAGCCGAATGCACCTCCAATGATAATCTTAGTTTCATTGAGTCCTTTTACACTTTTCTCTCCGGATGCTTTTGCTAAGCTTATACTCACTTTGGCTTGGGCATTTTTTATTGCCAATGTGTCTAATTTTGCTTTTTCGAAATTGTCTTTGGTAAGTTTTTTTGCAATTACACCTTGCACCTTTTCGATAAATGAAATACTTGGACTTTCGTTTGAGATAAACTGGATTTTACTTTCTAAATCCTTGTCATTAGCTACTTTTGGTATGTATAACAACCCTTCGAAGTTCTCGTTTGTGATGCTGTCCTTTAAAAATTTGACATCAATTGGAGATAAATCATAATATTTATATTCTCCATCTTTTTTGTTTAAAGACAGAAATTCATTGGTAAACAAACCTGTTTCATCGTGAATGGCGACCCGTTTTGTGTCGGCTTTCATAGAACTCAAATAACCAACAAAAGCAGCTATTCCTACAAAAAGCAACGGACTTAAAAAAGTCATTACAATGAATGACTTGTTGCGCACTTTGGCAACAAATTCTCTTTTTATTATTAATGATATAATGTTACTCATTCTTTGTAAATTACAAATTTTAAAATTTCAAAATCCAAACTTTGGAATTTGGAATTCCCTTATTGATTTTTATTTTCTGTTACTGCTTGAATAAAAATATCGTTGACACTTGGTATTTTTTCCATAAAATGTGTCACTTGTCCTCTTTGTACAAGTATATTTAATAGCTCATTTGGTGTTGCATTTCCCAGTTGAATTTCTAATTTTAATTCATTGTTTAATGATTTAAAATCGGTTTGACCCACTTTGAATTTCTGTGTAATATCATACATCAATCCTTCTACATTATCCGACAAAATACCAACTTCAAAACTATTGGTTCTGAATTTACGTTTGATATCATCTAATTTCCCTTCGAGGAGTTTATTCGATTTGTGAATTAATGCAATATGGTCACATAATTCTTCAACGCTTTCCATTCGATGTGTAGAGAAAATTATGGTAGAACCTTGATTTCTTAATTCAAGGATTTCATCTTTAATTATGTTGGCATTTACAGGGTCAAATCCTGAAAAAGGTTCATCGAAAATCAATAATTTTGGTTTATGTAAAACGCAAACTACGAATTGTACTTTTTGCGCCATTCCTTTTGAAAGTTCTTGTATTTTCTTGTTCCACCAACCTTGAATTCCCAGTCTTTCGAACCAATATTCCAATTGTTTTTTTGCTTCCGCTTTTGAAAGTCCTTTCATTTGCGCCAAATACAAGCATTGCTCACCCACTTTCATTGATTTGTACAAACCACGTTCTTCGGGTAAATAACCAATATGTTGAATGTGTTTTGGACTTAATTTTTCACCGTCAAGAATAATTTCGCCACTATCGGGCATTGTGATTTGATTGATGATTCTGATTAATGATGTTTTACCAGCTCCATTTGGACCAAGAAGTCCATAAATACTTCCTTTTGGAACCGTCAGTGAAACTTCGTTAAGTGCCACATAATCACCATATTTCTTGACAACATTTTTAACTTCAAGTATATTACCCATTCTAATTTATGATTTATTTCATCTGTTCGGCCTTATTGGCCTCGGGTTTGTAAAAATAGAAAAATAGTGCTAATTAGGTGTTAAATAAAACAAAAAAACCCACCCTTATTTTCACAAGGATGGGAAAAATTCGCATAATTAAAAATTATGAGAACATATCTTTTACTTTCTCAAAAAAGGATTTATCCCCTTTTTCTGGATTTGGAATAAAATTTTCGTCTGTAATATTTTTTTCGAAAAACTGTTTTTGTTCCTTGTTTAGTGTTTTTGGTGTCCAAACATTAACGTGAACTAATAAATCTCCAGTTCCGTAACCGTTGATGCTTGGGATTCCTTTTCCTTTCAACCGTAGAATTTTTCCTGATTGAATTCCCTCTTCGAGTTTGATTCTCACTTTCCCGTTTATAGCTTCGATATCTTTTGAAATTCCTAGAACTGCTTCGGAAAAACTAATGTATAAATCAAAGTGTAAATTTTCGCCTTCACGCTTCAAAAATTCGTGTTCAATTTCTTCGATAGCAACAATTAAATCCCCAGGAACGCTATTTCCGGGAGCATCATTTCCTTTATTAGAAACTTTCAATTGCATTCCGTCAACTACACCTGCTGGGATTTTTATGGTAACCGTTTCGTCATCAAGAATCATTCCTTGAGAATCTGCTTCTGATGGTTTTTTGTCTAATATTTGACCTGAACCACCACATGTTGGACACGTTGAAGCTGATTGCATTCGTCCCAAAATCGTGTTTGTCACACGCATTACTTGACCTTGACCATTACAAGTAGAACACGTTTTATAAGCTACTCCAGGTGCTTGAACTTTTCTTTTTACTTTAACTTTTTTCTCGACACCATTGGCAATTTCTTCGAGAGTCAGTTTTACTTTTATACGAAGGTTACTTCCTTTTACACGGCGCGAACCGCCTCCACCAAAACCACCGCCCCCACCAAAACCACCGCCCCCACCAAAGGCACTTCCGAAAATATCTCCAAATTGACTGAAAATATCATCCATATTCATATGACCGCCGCCATAACTACCGCCACCACCTCCATTTTCAAAGGCTTGATGACCATATTGATCATATTTAGCTTTTTTATTTGGGTCGCTTAATACTTCGTATGCTTCGGCAGCCAATTTGAATTTTTCTTCTGCAGCTGCATTTCCTGGGTTTTTATCAGGATGAAATTCGAGTGCTTTTTTTCGGTATGCTTTTTTTATTTCGGCAGCATCGGCACTTTTGCTAATGCCAAGTATTTCGTAAAAATCTTTTTTCATAATTGTTTAAATTCCAAAAAACAAAACCCAAAAAACAAGCAATTTTAAAATTCAAAAAATCAAATCTTAATTTACCTCTTTTGGGATTTGGGGTTTATAATTTGTTGTTTTAGTTCCCGATTACAACCTTTGGAAAACGAATAATTTTGTCGCCCAATTTGTATCCTTTTTCAATAACATCGACAATTTTTCCTTTCATTTTAGGTGATGAAGCTGGAATTTGAGTGATTGCTTCGGCAAAATCAGCATCAAAAGCATCTCCTGCTTTTATTTCGACTTCTTCTAAACCTTTTGAAATCAATGTGCTTTTTAACTTTTCTTGAATGAGTTCAACACCTTGAATCAAAATATTGTCATCTGTTTTTTTGATTTCGGCTAATGCTCTGTCAAAATCATCTAAAACGGGAAGCATCGCTAACAAAACTTCTTGATTTGCAGTTTTGAACAATTCGATACGCTCTTTTGTAGTTCTTCGTTTGTAATTTTCAAACTCAGCGAATAAACGCAGGAATTTATCTTTTTCGGAGGCTAAATCTTGAGATAATTGTTCTTCTCTTGATATTTCTTCTACTCGTTCTTCAATAGTTGAGTCTAAGGTTTCAGAATTATTTTCATTGTTCTCAATTGGATTTTGATTAACAATTTCGTCATTTAGCGTGTTTTCAGTCGTCATTCTCGTATTATTTTTAAAAATATTCTTAAAGTTCATTTTTATACTTTCGTTTAGATTGCAAAAGTACTGCCAAATCTCGTAAAATGTCAAATTGTCACTATTTTTATTTGAAGTTTACTATTTATAATTTGCAAATAAAAAAATACCTCTTTCACTGTATAAGACTTTATATGACAATCCGTTTGCTTACATTTTGAAAATGACACACGGATGACACGGATTTAAACCGATAAAAACGAATTTTTATATTAATAGCAGCAAAAATCCGTCTAATCCGTGTCATCTGTGCACTTTATTGGGTTATTAGTACGCTTAGTGGACAGTCATAAAACTTTAATATAATTTTAAGATTATCCCATTTTAGTTTATCTAATTTTGTAATGATTCAATTTTAGAATAGATTTTTAAAATTAAACTTAAGGTTAGCTTGTAGGCTTCTAAATAATTATTAATTCACCATACCTTATATTAAAAAAGCTTCGTTTAGTCAACGAAGCTTTTTTTTGCTTTTATACTTTTACTAAAAATACGCCATCCCTACGGGATTTTCATTTAATTCATCATTTTTATTCAACGGATAAAAATCCGTTGCTACAATATATTCCGTTCCTACGGAACTCAAACATTTCATATAACCATCGGCTCGAAACATTTTGCAAAGCTGAACTTTAGTACAGTTATACAGTGTCCTTAAGATGCTGACAAAGTCTCCCGACATCTATATCCCATTCCAACTTTGTTAATCTCAACATTCATTGTATCTACAAAAATTATTCAAATTCAAAAAATCAACAATGTTGTGAAACTTAACATTTAAGGATAAACTAATTTGATTTTACCCTAACACTCCATTCGAAATCCATCTCTGAAACTTGCACTCCACTTTCGTTAGTTCCTATCGATTTCATCCAAAATGTTTGTCCTTCACCCGTTGCAATAGCTTGTTGAATGGCTTGTTGCGCCAATAAGCCATCATTAGAAACGAAAGTTATTCTTCCTGTTGCTTTTTTAGTAAAGTTACTTTTATTATTCGCCACCAACATTGATATTTTTTTGTCGCTTTTTTGAATTTGAAACATAACCAAAGCTCCAGTTGAAAGTTCGGCTGCCATAGCTTGAACGGCAAAATACATAGAGTTGAATGGGTTTTGGTTGATCCAGCGGTGTTTGACGGTTACCACGCATTTATCTTCGTCAATTTGTTTTACCCTGACTCCACATATAAATGCCGACGGCAACTTTAATAACAGAAATTTATTCAAACCAGATTTAGTAATTTTCATCGTTGCTATTTTGTTTTGTAAAATTAACAATAAAATTGTAATAAATTTTAGTCGCTACCAAACTATTGTAAAATTCTATTAAGCCCTTTATTCTCGGGATATTTTATTCAATTTGTATTTTGCAACTCTTTTAAAATTGTTAAATTTTTGTTAACATACACTACTATGTGATACAAGATACCGTCTAATAGACATATATTTGCATAAGAAATTACTATATACTTTTAAATTATGGAAACAACTAGCGAAAATAACACGGCAACTTTTATTCATTTGAGTACTTTAAGTCAATATTTCATACCGTTTGGAAATTATATTTTTCCAATATTGATTTGGAGTTCAAAAAAAGACGAATCGGTATTTATAGATTATAATGGGAAGCAAGTACTTAATTTTCAATTGAGCTTATTGTTATATTCACTGGTTCTTGCTATGATTGCCATTCCTATTTTAATTTTCACGGTTTTCAGCACGATTTCATTCAATACTATCATAAATGAACACGATTTAATCTTCAATAGTTTAAGTATTGAAAATATCACTGGAATCGTAATTGTGGCATTAATTGCAATTTTCACTTTTATTGGACTGAAAGTTGCTGAATTTTTCCTGATAATTTTTGCCGCAGTAAAAACTTCTAATGGAGAGAACTATAAATATCCGCTGACAATTAATTTTATAAAATAATCATCAAATCAATCAAAAAATGAACAGTTTAATTCAATCAAAAAAACAAAAAGAGCATCATGAACATTGAAAACACAAAAGCCCAAATGCGAAAAGGGGTTCTCGAGTTTTGTATCTTGTCTGTTTTAAAAGACAAAGAAGCATACACTTCGGAAATATTGGACACCTTGAAAACCGCAAAATTATTGGTTGTGGAGGGAACGGTTTATCCGTTGCTCACCCGATTAAAAAACGACGGATTACTCAACTATCGTTGGGAAGAATCATTATCAGGTCCACCAAGAAAATATTATGGACTGACCGAAATTGGACATACATTTTTAAACGAATTAAATGGTACTTGGACTGAATTGTCCGATGCTGTAAACCTAATCACAAAACAAAAACAATAGTCATGAACAAAACTGTAAACATAAATTTAGGCGGAATGTTCTTCCATATTGATGAAGATGCCTATCAAAAGCTAACACGTTATTTTGACGCCATAAAACGTTCGCTATCCAATTCATCAGGACAAGATGAAATCATAAAAGACATCGAAATGCGTGTTTCGGAATTATTGACTGAGAAACAAAAATCCGAAAAACATGTAGTAGCGATGAAAGACGTTGACGAAGTTATCGCTGTAATGGGTCAACCTGAAGATTATAGAATTGATGAGGAAGAAACTGAAAATAAATCAAGCAGTTATTCTTACTCTTCTTCAAAAACCAGAAAATTGTATCGCGACAAAGACAACGGAATGATTGGTGGCGTTCTTGCAGGTTTGGGACATTATTTTGGGATAGACAAAGTTTGGTTACGAATTTTTCTTCTGATAATGCTTTTTGCATGGGGAACTGGTGTTTTGGCTTATATCATACTTTGGATTGTAATGCCAGAGGCAAGCACAACAGCCCAAAAACTAGAAATGACAGGCGAACCAGTAACCATTTCGAACATCGAAAAAAAGGTTCGTGAAGAATTTGATACTGTTTCTGAGAAATTCAAAAATGCGAATTATGACGAAATGGGAAACCGCATAAAAACTGGAGCTGAAAAAGTTGGAAGTTCTTTTGGCAATTTCATTATTGCAGTTTTGAGAGCATTTTCTAAATTTCTTGGTGTAATTTTGATAATGGCTGGGTTGTTAACTCTTGTTAGCTTATTCATTGGTGTATTCACTTTGGGTACCTCCACGTTTATTAGTGTGCCGTGGCAGGGTTTTATCGAAGCTGGAAATTTTACTGATTATCCAGTTTGGACATTTGGATTATTGATGTTTTTTGCCGTGGGAATTCCTTTCTTTTTCTTAGCACTACTGGGTTTCAAACTGTTGTCTCCAAATATGAAGTCTATCGGAAATATTGCCAAATATACTTTGCTTGCTGTTTGGTTAATCTCGGTTTCGCTAGCAATTGCCATTGGAATAAAACAAGCAACTGCCTTTGCAATTGATGGAAGAGTCATCCAAAAAGAAACAATCAATCTGAAATCAACAGATACATTATTTATAAAATTCAAACACAATGACTATTATGCAAAAAACATCAATGATCGAAATGATTTTAAAATCACACAAGATTCTACTGGCACAGACGTTATATATTCAAACCAAGTAACTTTTAGAATTGAGAAAACGGATGAAAAAGTAGCATACATTCAAATTGAAAAAGAGGCAAAAGGGAAAACTTTGTTCGAAGCAAAAAAAAGAGCAGAACAAATAAAATACGGATACAAAATTGTTGGAAATCAATTGATTTTAGACAACTATCTATTGACTGATTTAAAAAATAAATTTCGTGATCAAGAAATAGAAGTCACCCTTTTCTTACCAAAAGGGATTCTATTCAAAGCTAATTCTAATGTTGAGGATTATGATCGTTCTGATGATGACTATTTTAATATGCATTTTAGTTCTGAAGATTACATTTACAGAGTTGAAAATAACCAAGTAAAATGCTTAAATTGCCCTGAAAATGAAAACGAATACAATGATGTTGAAAATAACGCAGTGGCAGATACTGTTGTTACTACAACCGTAACTGTAAACGGAGAAGTTGTAACAGAAAATAAAACTGGCAGCAAAAAAGGGTTATCAGTTAATAAAGATGGAGAAATAGTAAAAACAAATTAGTCATGATAAAAATTATCACAATCATCACAAAATTTATAATTGTTACCTTAATCGCATTGTTGTTTTCTTCTTGCATCTATTCGAGAGATTTCAAATCAATAACAGGAAGCGGCCATGTGACAACCGAAAACCGAATGGTGGAAGCCGATTTTAAAAGCATTAAGGTCAGTAACGCCATCGATCTAGAGGTTGAACAATCAGATAAAACAGAAATCATTATAGAAGCTGATGACAATTTGCAAAATGAAATTACTACAAAAGTAGAAAATGGAGTCCTCATTATTACTTGTAAATACAGTTCTTTTATAGATGTAACATCAAGAAAAGTTACGGTAAAAATGCCAATTATTGAAGGTTTACAA
Source organism: Flavobacterium sp. (assembly GCF_028712645.1). GTDB lineage: Bacteria > Bacteroidota > Bacteroidia > Flavobacteriales > Flavobacteriaceae > Flavobacterium. Next base: position 23,355 of record NZ_JAQTPQ010000006.1, read on the forward strand.
GCTTCAAGTGCTTCTACAATCAAAAGCAGAAATACTTTAAAAGGCGAAAACATTGATTTGAGATCGTCAAGCGCAGCAGATATAAACTTAAGTCTCGAATTTGATGCCATTTATTGCAAAGCAAGCAGTGGCAGTTCCATAAACATCGACGGAAAAGCATTAAAACTGGAAACAAATTCCTCTAGCGGAAGCGATATTGATGCCAACGATTTATTAGTAAATAACGTGATTGCAAAAGCATCAAGTGGAGGTTCCATCAATGTACATCCAATTGTAAATTTAGATGCAAAGGCTTCAAGTGGTGGTGACGTAAACTATAATATCACCCCAAAATCAATCGAGAAAAGCACAAGTTCTGGCGGAAGCGTCGAAAAAGAATAAGGATTTATTTTGCCAAAAATCAGGAAAATCATTCATCAAAAGTGGATGATTTTTCTATATTTGTAAAATACTTAATTCAACCCAAAATGAAAAAATACACCTCTCTACTTCTACTTATTTTAATTTCCACAGTGGCCTTGGCACAGAAAAAAGAAAAAATAAAAGGATCCAAAACAGTCACCATTGAACAAAGGGAAATTGGCAATTTTGACTCCCTTGAAGTGGGAGATAATATCGAAGTATTTTTAGATAGAGGCGAAAAAAGTGATTTAAAAATTGAAGCCGACGACAATCTGCATAGTATTGTTAGTATCGATTTAAGTTCAAATACGCTTCGAATAAGCACTTCGAAAGAAGCAACAAATTACAAAAAACTAATCGTTAGAGTTACTTATACTAAAGATTTTAAAATGGCAACATCTAAAGATGAATCCATTATTAATGCCATACAGGAAATCCAATTGGACGATATTTCATTTAATACTTATGGCAATTCTAAACTTAATTTAAACGTTAATTCAGGGAATTTTATCTTGCATTCAGACGATAAATCAAAAACCGAACTTAATTTGAAATCGGAGAACGCAACCATCGAATTGAGTAAAAATGCTACATTAAAAGCTTTAATCAACTCAATAGACCTAAAGTGTGATTTGTACCAAAAATCGAAAGCAATTATAGAAGGAGATGTGACCAATGCTGCTATCCGACTAGATAATAATGCTGATTTTACAGGAAACAATCTTATTGCAAAAAATGCCGAATTAATTGCTGAAAGTTATTCGAAAGGAAGTGTCAATGCTAAAACAAGTCTAAGTGTTGACGCTTCAGGAAATTCAGAAATTAAAATCTATGGTGACCCAAAAATCGAAATAAAGCGTTTCGCTGATTCTGCAACCTTGATTAAAAAACCAACAAAATAATCGCAAACAAAAAAGTCTCAATCATTACAATTGAGGCTTTTTTTTTATAATTTACCCTTTCAGATTATTCTTTCGAAGCCAAATATCTTTCAGCGTCCAAAGCTGCCATACATCCCGTTCCCGCAGCGGTAATTGCCTGACGATATACGTGGTCTGCAGCATCACCGGCAACAAAAACGCCAGCAATATTGGTTTTTGAAGTTCCATGGATATTAAGAATGTAACCCGTTTCATCAAGAGTAAGATAGTCTGCAAAAATTTCGGTGTTGGGTTTGTGTCCAATGGCAGCAAAGAAACCAGTTGCAGGAATATCAAAAACATCTCCCGTAGTTTTGTTTTTTGCTTTCACACCAGTAACAACTTGACCGTCTCCTAATATCTCAATCGTATCGTGATTCATTAAAATACTAATATTTTCGGTTTTGCGAACGCGTTCTTCCATAATTCTAGAAGCTCTGAATTTCTCACTTCGCACAAGCATTGTCACTTTTTTACACATTTTAGACAAATAATGCGCTTCTTCGCAAGCAGAATCTCCTGCTCCAACAATCACCACCTCTTGATTTCTGTAGAAAAAACCGTCGCAAACAGCACAAGCAGAAACACCTCCACCCATTTTCAAATAATGTTGTTCTGATGGCAATCCCAAATATTTTGCCGATGCTCCTGTTGAAATTATAACTGTATCACAATGCAATTCAATACTGTCATTAATCCAAACTTTATGAACATCTCCACTAAAATCAACCTTGGTTGCCCACCCATCACGAACATCAGTACCAAAACGTTGAGCTTGCTCCTGCAATCCAACCATCATTTCAGGACCAGTTATACCTTTTGGATTACCAGGAAAGTTTTCCACTTCATTTGTTGTGGTTAATTGACCACCAGGCTGCATTCCTTGGTATAAAACTGGATTCATATTAGCTCTGGCAGCATAAATAGCAGCGGTATAACCAGCTGGACCAGATCCTATAATAAGACATTTTATTTTTTCTATTGTAGTGGACATATTAAATAAATTTTACTTTTTTATAAGTACAAATGTATGTTTTTTATTAAAATTTTCAGGTCTAAAAATCATCAGTTTTAACTATTTAAAAATAATCGCATTCAATTTTATAGTATCACTTGTAAAATTCAAAATTAGTTTTATCTTTGCATCCGCTTTCGGGGTGTAGCGTAGCTCGGTTATCGCGCCTGCTTTGGGAGCAGGAGGCCGCAGGTTCGAATCCTGCCACCCCGACTTAAAGTCGAACAGTGATGTTCGGCTTTTTTTGTTTAATGAGTAACTTAATTATCGCGTCTCGCAAGGTGTGAAGTCGGGTCAATCCTAATAATCCCAATAACTTAGTGTCAATTTCCATTAAACTTTCGCAAATATTCCCTAGTTTTCAAACCTGATTCCTTCAAATCTTCATCTTTCCAATCTCCTTCAGAATTAGCAGATTTCTTTAACATAGAACAAGTCTCCTCTTTATCAGAAATCGACCAAACAATCCAGCTTATTTTTTTGGATTCCATCCAATCGATGTATTCTTGCCAAGCTTTATAATTCATTAGACCATCTCCAGAAGCTTCCATCCCCGCTGACTCTGAAACAAAAATAGGCAAGCCTCTTTTTATTGCATCATCAGTTCGGTCACGCAACCATTTTTCGTGAGTAGCTGAATAAAAATGCATAGTGTACATTAAATTACTATATCCTTTTATAGGATCAGCAGCAGGAAGATTGACCTCTTGATCCCATTTGGGACTTCCAACTAAAATAACATTATCTGGATCATTGGCACGAATTACCTTAATTACTTCTTCGGAATACGCTTTTACTTCTGACCAAGTTTCATAATCTGGTTCGTTAAAAATCTCATAAATCACGTTTGGATATTTTCCATATTTCTTTGAAATTTCATAAAAATACTCCTTGGCTTCTTTCAAATTAATATTATGACTGTGCCAATCTATGATTACATAAATATCAGACTCGATAGCTCCTTTTATTACCGATTCTATTTTCTCTTTGGAAAATTCAGTTTCCTTCATAAATGGACGTTCTCCTATTTCAATACCCATTGCAGCTCTGACAATAGTACAATTAAAATCTTTTTTCAGCCAATCAATTGTTTTTTCATTATAGAATCTAGTCCAGATACTATGCCAGCCCAAACTCACTCCTCTTAAAACAATTGGGTTTTGATTTTTATCTACTAACTGCGTTCCTTTCACACTAAGTTGACCGTGTTTTTTGACAAATTGTGCGTTTACCACACTACAACTGGATGCAAGTAAAAGCACAATAATTTTAGATTTGAAGTTCATATTTTATAAATTTAAAGAGTTAATTTTAAAGTAATTACATCGTGAGAAGCGATTTTAGCTGTGAAATTCTTTTTGGTTGTACTTACCTTTATTTTTCCAAAGGTCTTTGATCTTGAAAATGTTTTTATTAAAATCGGATTCAAAGCCAAAATCAACATCTTTGATTAGATTTTTTCCCAATCAAAATTGATTTATATGGAAGTTAAAATTATTACTTAAAAAAAAAGAATTCCCTAATTTTTCAACTAGGGAATTACTTAAACTAACTAAACCACTTCAATTATTTTAAAACAAAACCCATTTCGTCTAATAATATAGTATTACCACCAAAACCACCTGCTTCTTGTAATGTTAATTGATCAAAAGTAGTTGGATTTCCAATAGAAGAAAATGGAATTTCAATAACAGACCAATTTGAGGATATTGTTTTTACTATTTGATAAGCCCATCCTCCAAAAACAAATTTCAAAGCAGCATTTGAATTTGTAGAAGTACATTTAACCCTAACTCTAAATGACTTATACATAGAAACATCTCTAGAATTAAACTTTAAATCGGCTCCATCCCAACTTCCAAAAACTATTTTCATTGAGGCATTACCTTGCGCACTATCTACTGTATAATTTGTATTAAACTCATTTCCGCTCCAAGTCCAATGTCCAGTATCGCCTTGTATTGCATCGTCATAAAGTGCAGCTCCAACGGCCAAACTGGAAGCTGCAGTACCAGTAATATTTGATACAGTTACCAATTTATAGGTTGAATTAGCTGGCATTGTGAACTTAATCTCTGTCAACGTAGAAGAAATAATTGCAGCTTGTTGAGTTCCAACTTTCACGATAGGGTCTAAAAAATACTTTCCGTCGATTGTAACTACATCTCCCGCTGCTGCATTTATTGAATTGAACCAATTAAATGTTGGTGGAGGTGGTGCAGTAACAAAATCATAAACAGCAGTTCCATTACTGGTTACTACTTTTAATTGATTAGAAGCGTTTGCATAAGGTGTGTTTTCATCAATCAATATTACAATATCTGTATCAGTTACTAAAGTTGGTTGAAAATAAGTATCATAATCATTAAAGTAAACTTTCTGTGTTGAAAGCAATCCTTTTCCATGAATGATGTAATAACTTTTAGGATCTCCTTTGGTAACTGGAGTTAATGGCAAAATAGTACCATTCGAATCATAGCCTGATGGCATAACAGATTCTATAACTGGAGGCCCAACAACAGTATCGGTGTTATTATTATCTGAGCATGAGCTAAAAAGCATTATAGATAACATCAGTGCTAAACATACTGTTAATGTAACCTCTTTTATATTTTTTATATTTTTCATATTTTTCATTTTAAAAATTATTTAAAAGTATAAGGTGCAACTTCTGTCAATTTTGGATTTTTTATCAAATCATCTGAAGGATAGGGTAATAAAAGACTTGTAGCTGTGACTGTTATTTGTTTTGGCGTGTCTTTATCACCTCTGTTTTGTGCTTCTAAAATGGCTTTTGCTTTAGCAAAAGGCAAACGTCCTAAATCAAAATAGTAATCTCCTTCACAAGCTAATTCAGCACGTCTTTCTTTGAAAATGTCATCAAAACTAATTGATGTTTTTTCAGACAAACCTGCTCTTTTACGAACTGCATTAAAGGATTTAAGAGCCAATGCATCAGTGGTACTTCCTGTTTGACCACCTAGTATAGCTTCAGCATAAATTAATAATAACTCAGCATAACGCATTTGATAAGTGTTCATACTACTTTCACCGTTAAAAGGTTTATTAAACACCCCTGTAACTGGTATATTTTCTTTTCCTATTACATATTTTTTTAATCCTGCTCCTGAATTTTGAACTCCATTAGGTACATTTGTTAAATTAAATGTGTATCCTAATAAATAAGGCGAATCTACAGCAAGTGTTGCCGCATAAGTTAAATTTGGATAGTAATCTCCAGGTAGCATAAATGTTTCTTTTCTTCTTCTATCTCCATCTTCAAAAGCATTATTAATTAAATCCTGGGATGGTGCAATCTGAGCAGAGTAGGTAGTTTCTACCAATCTATTTTCTGGTGCAAATGTTGTATTAGAGAAATTACCATCAAAATAAGTTGCTGCCCCTGTCCATTGCCATGCAAAGATTGACTCTTCATTATTATTGTTCATTTGCAAAAATAAATCAGCAAAAGATTTTGTAGGCAATTCATCTCCACCTAATAATTTAAATTCACCACTATTGATAACTTCAGCTGCCATTTGCTTAGCTTCAGCATATTTTTTTTCATATAAATATACTTTTGCCAAAAATGCTTTTGCAGATCCACTAGATACGTGGGCATTGTCAGCATAATTTGATCCTCTAACTTTAGTCCTTAAATTATCGGCAGCAAATTTCAAATCATTTTCTATAAATTTATAAACATCTTCAACAGGATTGCTCGGAATAACAAAATTCTCAGAATAGGCAGAAGTGTTTTCAATAATAGGTACATTTCCCCATAATCTCACTAAGAAAAAATAAGAAAATGCTCTAATAAAATGTGCTTCTCCTAAGGCGTTATTTAAAGCTTCTTTGCTAACTTTTGGACCAACACCAGTAGGTAAACCATTAATAAAAGCATTAGAGTTTGCTATAGCACCATAACAAGATCTCCAAGAATCAGAAATGTAGGATGCTGTATTAGTAAAACTTAAATCGGTAAATTTTCCAAAATCATTATAAGGACCAGCATACATATTACCAGAAATCACATCAGTAATGCCATAATAACCAGCTTTGTTCATATTAAACCACACAAGTCCATATAATCCATTGGTTGCATTGTCCAGTTTTAAATCTGAGTCATAGTAGTTAGTTAAGGTAGGTGTTCCTTGTGCTGGCACATCTATAAAATCCTGAGAGCAAGAAGAGGAAACCAACAATGTTAGTGTCATAACAACAACACTGCTTATTTTTATTATATTTTTCATATTATTATGTATTAAAATTCAACATTAAAACCAAAAGATATTTGTCTAGGTGTTGGATAACGTCCATTATCGACACCTGATAATAATGCATCCTGATTATAAGAACCTACTTCAGGATCATAACCTGTGTATTTGGTGAAAGTATATAGATTTTGCGCAGAAGCATAAAATCTCAATCTTGTTACCTTAATTTGAGAAATAATATCAGATGGCAAAGAATACCCTATTGTTACATTTTGAATTCTCAAGAAAGATCCATCTTCAATAAAACGAGTTGATACTGCATTATTTATATTATCATAAGTTGAAGGCCTTGGCAAAGAAGCATTTAAGTTATCAGCTGAATAAAAATCTGTAGCTTCAGTTAAATAATTTGTTCCAACACCACTGTTCATTGTGCCAGATGCACGAGTTAAATTCATCAATTTGTTACCAACTGTTCCTTGGAGGAAGATTGACAAATCAACATTTTTGTATTTGAAATTATTGGTAAATCCATAAGTTAATTTAGGATTAGGATTTCCAATTGCAACTAAATCTTTTGAATCGATGATACCATCATTATTTTGATCTTTGTAAATTACATCTCCTTTTATAAAATTGGGTAACAAAGAATTGGTTCCGTTTTTCAAAGGCACTTTAGTACCTCCATTGTCATATCCATAAGTTAATAAATCAGCATCTGTTCTATAAATACCTTCTGCTTGATAACCAACAAATGAGCCTATTGGTAAACCTTCCATTGTTCTAGATACAGTAACTGTATTATAGGCAAGGGTATTCATTGTTTTAACAATATTTAATCCTGCCATATCAGTAACCTCATTTACATACTTAGATAAATTCAAATTAGCATTCCATGAGAAATTTTCATTAAAATTATGAGAATAGCCCAGTGTAACCTCAATCCCTCTATTTCGCATACTTCCAAGATTGAAATAAGGAGGATTTACACCGCCTTCATAATCTCCACCACCAGAAAGGAAGTTTGGCAATGGAACTTGATACAAGAAATTTTTAGAAACTTTATTAAACACATCAACAGAAGCGGTTAATTTAGTATCAAACATTGTAAAATCTAAACCTAAATTTGTTTGCTCTTGAGTTTCCCATTTTAAAGCGGCATTATTCGTATTTGATGGCAAATAAGAATTTCCCATTGAACTATTAACTAAATGCAAGTTAGAATCATATAAATTATTAGGAATTTGATTGTTACCTGTTTGTCCCCAACCAAATCTAAATTTTATGTTATCAATATACTTTTTAGTACTTTCCATAAAAGCCTCATTCGAAAGTTTCCAAGAAGCTCCAAACGAACCAAAAACACCCCATTTGTTACCTATATCAAACTTTGAAGACCCATCTGCTCTAACTGCTCCTGAAATTCCATATTTACCTTCATAATCATAAACAACCCTTCCTAAATAAGAAGATAATGTTTGTGCTCCTTCGTATGGACTGCTTACAATTGCTTTAGATAAATCAGAATAAGCAAGTTCATGATGACTATTGTCTTTAAATCCGGTAGCATTAATAGAATACCCTTCCCAGTGAGCTCTATTAGATTCTTGAACGGCCAAAACTGTAAAATTATGTTTACCAATAGTGTTTTTATACGTAAGCATATTTTTCAAGTTCCATGAGTTACCTGAAGATGGATTATAGTATAAATTGGCATAGCTTTTTACAGCACTCCCTAAAGAATACATTGGGTCATAATTTTGTCCTAAATTGTCATAAATATATCCTCCCGCCTCAAAACGATAATCTAATCCTTTAAACAAATCAATTTGAGTGTAAAAATTTCCAGAATAATTTTTTCTAACCAATGTGTTAGATCCTAATAATGAAGTTGCCACAGGGTTTACAAATGAAGTTGCCCCTCCTGATGGTGGCCCTGCAAAAGCACCAGATAACTCTCTTACACCAACATCTGGAGTAGCTGATAATGAAGTAGCAACAACTCCATTCCATTGACCATTTAAAGTTAATTTTTCATTTGTAAGTGTACCACTAACATTAGCCCCAACTTTTATAAATTTATTAACTCTAGCATCAATATTAGATCTAAAATTATAGCGTTTAAAACCGGATTCAATTACAATACCTTCTTGATTCAATACACCTCCTGAGATATAATAATTCAAACCATCTTTTCCTCCCGAAAAAGACAATTGATGCGATGTCATAATTCCTGTTTGATAAATTTCTTTCTGCCAGTCGGTACCTTTTCCTAATAATTCTGGATGAGCAAATTCAGGTCGAAGACCAATACCATATGCAGTTGCTAAAGCATTTTGATGACTTGCATATTGTTGCAAATTCATTGAAGGTAATTGTTTAGGTAAATTACTGAAAGAATAGGTGTTTTCATAAGTTAATTTACCTGTACCTTTTTTACCAGATTTTGTTGTTACAAGAATAACCCCGTTGGCACCACGAGAACCATAAATAGCCGTTGCCGAAGCATCCTTAAGAATATCAATCGATTCTATATCACTGGGATTTATAAGAGATAAAGGGCTATAAGTAATGTTTCCAGAGTTAGAAAAATTAGAATTTCCAGCTGCATTTCTTCCTGATGTAGATGAATTTCTAGCATCACCAGAAATTGGCACACCATCAATTACATACAATGGCTCATTGGTACCAGTCAAAGAAGATGCTCCTCTAATTTTTACAGAAACATTACCTCCAGGTTCACCTGAGTTATTGTTTATAACAACACCAGCAGCCTTACCTTGCATCATCTGGTCGAATGATGCTACTTTTATGTTTTCTAAATCTTTAGAGCTGATGCTGGAAATAGCACTGTTTACGTCTTTTCTTTTTTGTGTACCATAACCAATAACAACAACTTCTTGAAGATTTTGAGCCGAACTTTTTAAGCTTACATCAATTTTGCTCTTATTATTTACTGCCACCTTTTGGCTATTAAATCCAATATACGAAAATGTTAATGTTGCATTTGATGGAGCCTCAATAGCATACTTACCATCAAAATCAGTAGATGCTGATTTTGAAGAACCTACAACCAAAATGTTTACACCAGGCAATGTTAGTCCGTTTTCATCGGTTACAGTTCCCGAAACTTTTGTTGTTTGAGCAGTAATATAGCTGCTCGTAAAAAATAAAAATAACATCAAAGGAATTGCTCTGTAGGCAGTTTTCCAAAGACTAAAATTAAAAAATGATTTTTCCATAATAATTGTTCAGTTAGTTAATTTGATTGGTTTCTGAATCTGGGGATCCAAAACCAAAATGTTTGTTAATTATATAAATAAATTATAATGACAAATATAAAACAGATGTACACATTGAATTAATAGTATTATGTCATTTAATGATAATATTTTTACTTAAAAACAGATAAAGAAAGTAAATTGATAATTTTATATCGTTTAAATTATAATATATATAATTATTATACCCAAATAATAGAATATGTCAAATTACGAAGTCAGCAATGACAAGGAATTCAAACGATTTCGAATAAAAAACAGATTGCATTCGGCCTATCAAAAAAATTGAATTACCTCCAGCTCTAGCTAGAGGTATAGGAGTGGAAATAAATTGGCTTTAGCTTAAAAGGCTGGATTTTTTTGGCTAAAGCCATTAAAAAACTAAAAATCTCTTTTCTCCAGCTATAACTGGAAGCAATTGACACTTTGAAAATAAAACAGGATGAATAGTTACGATAGATTAAAGAATTCGTTTCAAACCAGAGAAATCTTCTCTGTACTGACTAGGAGTTCGTTTTTTAATCGACTTAAAACTTCTATTAAAATTAGCGATATTATTAAAACCAGACTTGAATGCAATTTCCGAAATACTTAAATCTTTTTCTACCAGCCATCTCGCAGCATAACCTATA
>NZ_JAQTPQ010000171.1 GCF_028712645.1 Flavobacterium sp.
TCATCTTGGTTCCCGTATCAGCTTGTTGGAAATTATTGGTTACGGCAATCGAATAAAATTCTCCAACCGAATTGTCGCCTTTCAAAATACAAGACGGATATTTCCAAGTTACGGCGGAACCAGTTTCGACTTGTGTCCAAGAAATTTTTGCATTTTTCTGGCAGATTCCTCTTTTGGTTACAAAATTAAAAACACCACCTTTTCCCTCTTTGTTTCCAGGATACCAGTTTTGAACGGTCGAATATTTAATTTCGGCATCGTCCATTGCAATGAGTTCCACAACCGCAGCGTGCAATTGATTTTCGTCACGACTTGGAGCGGTGCAACCTTCAAGATAGGAAACATAACTGCCTTCGTCGGCAATAAGTAATGTTCTTTCGAATTGTCCTGTTCCTGCTTGGTTGATACGGAAATAAGTAGAAAGTTCCATCGGGCAACGCACGCCTTTTGGAATATAACAAAAACTTCCATCTGAAAACACAGCCGAATTTAATGCAGCATAAAAATTATCTTTTTGAGGGACAACTGTTCCAAGGTGTTTTCGAACCAATTCAGGATGTTCTTTGATTGCTTCAGAAATGGAACAGAAAATAATTCCTTTTTCGTTCAATGTTTTTTTGAATGTTGTTGCAACTGAAACTGAATCGACAACGATGTCCATAGCAACATTATTCATTATTTTTTGTTCATCGACAGAGATTCCCAACTTTTTGTACATTTCTAAAAGTTCTGGATCTACATCGTCTAATGTTTTATTTGGATCAATAGCTTTTGGTGCTGAATAATAAGAAATCGCCTGAAAATCAGGTTTTTCATAATGAACATTTGCCCATTCTGGTTCGGTCATTTTTTCCCAAGCGCGAAAAGCTTCAATGCGCCATTCGGTCATCCATTCCGGCTCTTCTTTTCGCAAAGAAATGGCGCGAACAATGTCCTCGTTCAAACCAATAGGAAAAGTATCCGATTCTATATCTGTATAAAATCCGTACTCGTATTCTTTTGTCTCGAGTTCAACTCGTAAATGGTCTTCGGTATATTTTGACATATTTTTTTTAATCTAAAAGATTGAAAAAATCTAAAAAATCTAAAGAATATAAAGAAGCTAAAAAATCAAAATAATCTAAAAAATCAAAATAATCTAAAACTTATTTTTTAATTTGACTTCAATACTATTTTTTTAGGTTTTTTTGCTCATTTTATTTTTTTTGATTAATCATTTTTTTGATTTATTTTATCTTGCTTTTCAAGATTTTTCAAATATTTAATATAGTTACCTAATTGTTTTGATATTTCTATGACATCATTTCTATGGTTATAAAAATTATCTTCATTAATATATTCTAAAAGTTGCAAAAAGTTGAACATATTTCGGCATTCGCCAGCAGAACCTTTTGAAAAATATAAAAACCTAATTAATTCTTTTTTTGTTTCTCTTTCAAAACCTTCGGCAATATTATTAGAAATAGATAATGCGGCTCTTTGCAATTGATCTTTTAATCCAAAATCTTTATTAATTTGTTGATTCGACAACGTTAGTTTATATACTTTAACTCCAAAAGACAATGCTTTTTGATAAACTTCCATTTCTTCGAAAGAACTATATTTTGCCATTTTTTTAGATTTTTTAGATTTTTTTGCTATTTTGATTAAATTATAACGAAAACGATTCCCCGCATCCACAAGTTCTACTTGCATTCGGATTATTGAAAACAAAACCTTTTCCGTTTAATCCGCCCGAAAATTCGAGAATAGTTCCAGCTAAATAAAGAAACGATTTTTTTTCTACGGCAATAGTTATTTCGTTGTCCACAAAAATTTTATCGTCTTCACCTTTGTTTTTGTCAAACTTCAAATCATAAGACAAACCCGAGCATCCGCCGCTTTTTACGCCTACTCTTACGTAGTCATTTGCTGGGTCAAATCCATCGTCTTTCATTAAATCGATGATTTTCTTTTTGGCAGTATCAGAAACCTTTATCATAGCTTATATAGAATTTGTCTAAATAGAGCACAAAGATATTACAATTTCGCCTTTTAGTCAAACATATAACATTTTTATAACTATATCGGGATAGAAAAAGTCGATTTGGCTTCCTATATAAGTAAATGTATTCCTTAACTTTGTTTTCTTGTAGTACTAACAAAACAAAAAATGAAACTATATCCTATTGAAACTGGCAATTTTAAACTCGACGGTGGCGCAATGTTTGGCGTTGTGCCAAAAACAATCTGGAGTCGAACTAATCCCGCTGATAGTAATAATTTAATTGATCTTGCAGCTCGTTGTTTACTCATCGAAGACGGAAATCGACTGATTCTTATTGATAACGGAATGGGCAACAAACAATCCGAGAAGTTTTTCGGCTATTATTCGCTTTGGGGTAGTCATTCATTGGACAATTCTTTAGCAAAATACGGTTTTCACCGCGATGATATTACTGATGTTTTTTTGTCACACCTACATTTTGATCATTGTGGTGGAAGTGTCAATTGGAATAAAGACAAAACGGGTTATGAAGTTGCTTTCAAAAATGCTAAGTATTGGACGAATGAAAACCATTGGGAATGGGCTACAAAACCCAATCTTCGAGAAAAAGCGTCTTTTCTATCTGAAAACATTTTACCCATTCAAGAAAGTGGACAGTTAAATTTCATAAAAAGACCCGAAGGTGATTTATTGGAAAAATCGGAACTTGATTTTGGAATTTTCTTTGCCGACGGCCACACCGAAAAACAAATGATTCCACAAATAAAATACCAAGACAAAACCATTTGTTTTATGGCTGATTTGTTGCCAACGGTGGGACATATTCCTTTGCCTTACGTGATGGGTTATGACACCAGACCATTATTGACGATGCCCGAAAAATCGAAATTCCTTGATGCCGCTGCCGAAAATAATTACTATTTGTTCTTGGAACACGATGCCCACAACGAAATCATAACTGTAGAACACACCGAAAGAGGTGTTCGTTTGAAGGAAGCTTTTACTTGTGATGAAATCTTTAAATAGTGTTAATTTTGTTTAAATTTGTAACAAAACGACTTACATTTAGACAAATTTTATAAATTCCAAAAAAACCAAACAATGAATAAAATTAAATTCCTTTTTGTCTCCATTTTTGCAGCCTTAGTTTTAGCTAGTTGCGGAGCGTCAAAATCTGTTTCCACTATTTCATTATTGCCAGAAACAGCCCCATTAAACATTACAAAAAAGGCTCCAATTAATGAAGGGGACTTAAAACGCTGGAGTCATTTAGATTTAGTAAAAGATACGATTCCAGGAATGAGTGTTGATAAAGCATATTCCGAATTACTCAAAGGTAAAAAAGGCGTAAAAGTAATTGTGGGTGTTGTAGATTCAGGAGTTGATATTGATCACGAAGATTTGAAATCAGTCATTTGGACCAATAAAAAAGAAATTCCTGGTAACGGAATCGACGATGACAACAACGGTTACATTGACGATATTCACGGATGGAATTTTCTTGGAGATATCACCAAAGAAAATCTTGAATATGAAAGAATTTTAAACAACAAAAATCTTGTTGATGAAGCTACTTATCAAGAAGCAAAAGCGGCACACGACAAAAAAGTAGCCGAAAGCACAGAAGGAAAAACCCAATTAGAAAAAATATTGGAAGGAACTACAAAGGCAGATGCGGTTTTGGTTAAATATTTTGGAAAATCTGGCTATTCTGTAGAAGAAGTTAATGCAATTGAATCGCAAGATTCGATTTTGAAAGTTAGTAAAAGTATGATGCAAAGAATGCTTTCTTTTGGAATGAGTGTCCCTGACTTGAAAACGGCAATTCAAAAAGAATTAGATGCTGACATTGCTGCAATAAATGAAAACGCACCAATGATTAATTATAGAAAGGTTGTTGGAGATAATCCAGAAGACATTACGGATACAAAATATGGCAACAACAATGTTATGGGAATTAGTCCTGATAAATCACAAATTATGCACGGAACCCACGTTGCTGGGATAATTGCTCAAGTTAGAAATAATGGAATTGGTGGCGATGGTATTTCAAACAATACTGAAATTTTGGTGGTTCGTGCCGTGCCTGATGGTGATGAATATGACAAAGATGTTGCCCTTGGTATTCGTTATGCAGTTGATAATGGCGCAAAAGTAATCAATGGAAGTTTTGGAAAAGACTTCTCTCCGCACAAACAATGGGTTTATGATGCCATAAAATATGCTGAAAGTAAAGATGTTTTAATTGTACACGCAGCAGGAAATGATGCAAAAGATATTGATTTTGAAAATAATTTCCCCAATGATTCGGATGATAAAAAGACTGAATTTGCCGATAATGTAATTACCATTGGTGCTTTGAATTTTGAATATGGACCAAAAATTGTTGCAAGATTTTCAAACATTGGAAAGTTAAACGTTGATGCTTTTGCTCCTGGAGTAAAAATTTATGCTTCAACACCAAACAATACTTACAAGTTCTTACAGGGAACATCAATGGCTTCGCCAAATGTAGCAGGTGTTGCGGCATTAATTCGTTCTTATTATCCAAAATTATCTGCTCAACAAGTAAAACATATTTTGATGGACTCGGGTGTGGCAATTACAACTGATGTAGTGGTTGCTGGAAACCCAAGAGATGTTCGTTCTTTTACCAATTTGTCTAAATCAGGAAAAATTGTGAACGCTTACAATGCTTTATTAATGGCTGAAAAAATGTCGAAGAACAAATAATTAATCTTTAATTCCAAAATGGAAGGACTCAAATCCTTCCATTTTTTATTATATCAAATATGAAAAAATTACTTTTACTTGCTGCATTTTCATTGAGTTTCGGAAACCTTTTTGCACAAAGTTCAACCTATTGGCAACAACACGTCAGCTACAAAATGGATGTGGTTATGAATGTGAAAAACTACCAATATAAAGGCAAACAGGAATTGGTTTACACTAATAATTCGCCTGACACTCTAAAACGAGTTTTTTATCATTTATACAACAATGCTTTTCAGCCTGGAAGCGAGATGGATGCTAGAATTCAAAGTATCAAAGATCCAGATGGTAGAATGGTCAACAAGATAAAAGTGGACGGAAAGGAAATTAAAGAAAGCCGAATTAAAACTTTGAAACCAAATGAAATTGGCTATTTGAATATTTCAAATTTCAAGCAGGACGGAGAAAATGCGGTTACAAAAACTGTGGGAACCATTCTCGAAGTGACTTTAGCAAAACCCATTTTACCCAATTCGAAAACTACATTTACATTAGATTTTGATGGACAAGTTCCTATTCAAATTCGTCGTTCAGGAAGAAATAATGCAGAAGGAGTCGAATTGTCAATGGCACAATGGTATCCAAAAATAGCCGAATTTGATTTCGAAGGTTGGCACGCTGATCCTTATATCGCAAGAGAATTTCACGGAGTTTGGGGAAATTTCGATGTGAATATAACTATTGACAAGGATTATGTTTTGGGCGGAAGTGGTTATTTGCAAAACCCAAATGAAATAGGTCACGGTTATCAGGATGCAGGAATTCAAGTTGTTTATCCAAAGAACACCAAAACTTTGACTTGGCATTTTATCGCACCAATGGTTCACGATTTTACTTGGGCAGCCGACAAAAATTATATTCACGATTTAGTGAAAGGACCTAATGATATTGATTTGCATTTCCTTTACAAAAACAATCCATCAGTTATAGAAAATTGGAAAAAACTAGAACCTCTAATGGTTAAAGTGATGGATTTTTACAACAAAACGGTTGGCAATTATCCTTACAAACAATATTCATTTATTCAAGGTGGCGATGGCGGAATGGAATATGCAATGTGTACTTTGATATTAGGTAATGGCACTTTAGAGGGGATTTTTGGAACAGCAACACACGAGTTGGGACATTCTTGGTTTCAGCACGTTTTGGCTTCCAATGAATCAAAACATCCTTGGATGGATGAAGGATTTACTTCTTATATCGAAGATTTAGCAATGAATGAATTTGCTGTCAAAAAATTGGATAATCCTTTTGAGACAACTTACAGAGCCTATTATATATTAGTAGAATCAGGTAAAGAGCAACCGCAAACTACACACGGTGATCGTTATGACGAAAACCGACCTTACAGTATTTCTTCTTATGGTAAAGGAGAAATTTTCTTGTCACAATTAGAATATCTCATTGGAAAAGAAAATGTTTTGAAAACACTGAAAAGATATTTCAACGATTTCAAATTCAAACATCCAACGCCAAATGACATCAAGAGAAGTGCAGAGAGAGTTTCAGGAGCAAATTTAGATTGGTATTTGACCGATTGGACAGAAACTACCAACACGATTGATTATGGAATCAAGGAGGTAAAAGACAATGCCGATAAAACAATTGTCACCTTGGAAAGAATCGGTAGAATGCCAATGCCAATTGATTTATTGGTCGAATATACAGATGGTACAAAAGAGAGTTTTTACATTCCGTTGCGAATGATGAGTTTTGAGAAAGAAAATCCAAATCCAAATATTGAAAGAATGGTTTTAAGCGATTGGGCTTGGGCTTATCCAACTTATGAATTGAGTATTTCTAAACCAAAATCCGCAATCAAAAAAATAACCATCGACCCAAGCGGATTAATGGCTGATGTGAAAAGAGAGAACAATGTTTATGAATTGAAATAGAATATTTGCATAAACAAAAAAAGTCCAGCTTTAAAACTGGACTTTTTTTGTTTATTGAGTATTGATATCTCCCAAATTCTTCAACATATCCACCGTCATACTTTCTAAATCGAATTTCTGATTCCAGTCCCAGTCTTCTCTTGCTCGAGAATCGTCAATGCTCGCTGGCCAACTATCAGCTATTGTTTGCCTGAAATCAGGATTGTACGAAACGGTAAAATCAGGAATATGCTTCTTGATTTCGGCAGCAATTTCTGTTGGTGTAAAACTCATCGCGGCTAAATTATAAGACGAACGAATCTTGATTTGTTCCGCCGGTGTTTGCATAATTTGTAAGGTCGCTGCAATAGCATCATCCATATACATCATCGGCATTTTGGTTTCTGATGACAAGAAACATTCGTATTTTTTATCAGATAAAGCTTTGTGAAAAATATCCACAGCATAATCTGTCGTTCCACCACCAGGAGGAGTTGACCAACTTATTAAACCAGGATAGCGAACACTTCGAACATCAACTCCAAAATGAGTATGATAATATTCACACCATCTTTCACCCGCTTGTTTGCTTATTCCATAAACGGTTGATGGCTCCATAATGGTGTATTGTGGTGTATTTTCTTGGGGCGTAGTTGGACCAAAAACGGCGATACTTGATGGCCAGAATATTTTTTTTATTTTCTTGGCTTTCGCCAAATTCAAAACGTGAAACAGCGAATTCATATTCAAATCCCAAGCAAAAGCGGGATTTTTTTCAGCGGTTGCTGATAGTAATGCTGCCATCAAATAAACATCGGTAATATGATGCACTTCTACAAGATGCTCAATTTGGTTAAAATCCAGTGCATTTACAACTTCAAAAGTGCCTGAATTGACAATGTCATTATTCAATTTTCGAATGTCGGAAGCGACGACATTTTCGGTTCCATAAATTTCTCGAA
>NZ_JAQTPQ010000172.1 GCF_028712645.1 Flavobacterium sp.
TTTTTTAGGCCTTTCACTAATTTGATAAAAACTCAGGTTAGTCTAATTATAAGATGAAAGTAAACTTTTTATTACGGATTGGAAATCCGCGATATTGAGGACCATGGAAGAAGATTCCGTCATGATTGTGAGTATTAATCCAGGGCTAATTATGCAAGGATTGGTGCAATTACAAACTCAGAAAATAGGAAACGAACGTAACTTTAGATCTGTTGCTGATTACTCCATGCCTAACGTTTCAGAAAAAATGGTGCGCATTCTATTGAGTTATACGGATTATGTGAATCGGGTGGTTTGGGGTAAAAAAGGATAGGGTTTTATGAAAATTTTAATCGACTAAGTTATTAATCAAATTGTAAATGGTAGTCATTTTTTTCCGACTAATCTAATATCAAAATACCATTATTATTTCATCAAGTAAATTATACATATAATAAAAACCATAAATAGACTATCTTGTATTGGGGTTAAATCCGTATCAATATTAAATAATATGGTGTCTTATTTTTTGTAAACATTAAGATATCAGAAAGTTAATTTTTATAACTATGCTTTTAAAAATATTTACAGATTAATTTTATGCAAAAAAAATGAATATACTTAAACTTATTGGTAGGACATTTGAGCTCTTTGATGAGGATATAAGAAATTGTGAAAACGAACTGATAAAGATAATTCAAAAGTCTAGTTTTTTAGTTATTGGAGGAGCTGGTTCTATAGGGCAAGCCGTTACTAAAGAAATATTTAAGAGAAACCCTCTGAAATTACATGTTGTAGATATCAGCGAAAATAATATGGTTGAATTAGTTCGTGATATTCGAAGTTCTTTTGGTTATATTAATGGTGACTTTCAAACTTTTGCATTAGATATTGGATCTGTAGAATATGATGCTTTTATCGAATCAGACGGTATATATGATTATGTTTTAAATCTATCAGCCCTAAAACATGTTCGAAGTGAGAAAGATTCTTTCACATTAATGCGAATGATTAATGTAAATATCTTAAATACAGATAAAACTATTAAGCAGTCAATTGCTAAAGATGTTAAAAAATATTTTTGTGTTTCTACTGATAAAGCTGCTAACCCAGTAAATATGATGGGAGCTTCAAAAAGAATAATGGAAATGTTCCTAATGCGTAGAAGTAAAGAAATTGCTATTTCTACTGCTCGATTTGCTAATGTTGCTTTTTCTGATGGGTCATTACTGCATGGGTTTAATCAGAGGATTATGAAGATGCAACCCATAGTAGCGCCTAATGATATTAAGCGTTATTTTGTTATACCAGAAGAATCTGGACAATTATGTTTAATGTCATGTATTTTTGGAGAAAACAGAGATATTTTTTTTCCAAAATTAAGTGAAAGTTTACATCTGATAACTTTTGCAGATATCGCAGTTAAATACTTAAATGAACTTGGTTACGAACCTTTTTTATGTAAAGATGAAGATGAAGCTAGATTACTAATGGCAACATTACCGGCAAAAGGAAAATGGCCTTGTTTGTTTACTGCTAGCGATACCACAGGAGAAAAAGATTTTGAAGAGTTTTTTACAGAGAATGAAGTCTTAGATATGAACCGATTTGAAAATTTAGGTGTTATTAAAAACGACTTAAATTTTGATGAGGAAAAATTGAATCTTTTCACTGAAACAATTGATACATTAATGAGAGAAGGAAAGTGGAATAAAGAGCAAATAGTTGACTTATTTTTTAAGATGATTCCAGGCTTTGGACATAAAGAGACTGGTAAATATTTAGATGCTAAAATGTAATTAAAATGACCGATTTTAAATCTTCAATAACGTTTATAAAAGAGCTTTTTGATTCTAAGGAGTTTATTCCTTTGCATGTTCCTACCTTTTCAGGAAAAGAAAAAGAATATGTCAATCAAACCATAGACAGTACTTTTGTTTCTTCTGTAGGTGCTTTTGTAGATCAGTTTGAGCATTCTATTGCTCAAATTTCAAATACTCAGAAAGCTGTGGCGGTAGTAAACGGTACTGCAGGATTGCAAGTCGCACTTAGATTAGCGGGTGTGTCCTCAGGTGATGAGGTTATTACGCAAGCATTAACCTTTGTAGCTACTGCAAATGCAATTGCTTATAATATTGCACATCCAGTATTTATCGACGTAGATCTAGATACCATGGGATTGTCACCACAAGCAGTTGAAGTGTTTTTAGCTGAGTTTGGTGAGATCAGAGAAAATGGTTGTTATAATAAAATAACAGGTCGAAAAATAGCTGCTTGTGTTCCGATGCATACTTTTGGATTTCCAGTTCATTTAGACGAATTAATGTCAGTATGCGCAAAATGGAACATTCCTGTAGTTGAAGATGCAGCTGAATCTTTAGGAAGTGAATACAAAGGAAAACCAACGGGAAGTTTTGGTCAGTTGGGCGTTTTTTCTTTTAATGGAAATAAAATTGTAACCTGTGGTGGTGGTGGCACTATAGTTACTAATGACCTATCCCTTGGTGAAAAAGGGAAGTATTTAACGACTACCGCTAACATTCCTCATCCTTATGAATATGTGCACGATGAGTTAGGGTATAATTACAGAATGCCTAATTTAAACGCCGCATTAGCTTGTGCGCAGTTAGAACAATTAGATCACTTTGTTGCAAATAAAAGAGCAACGGCCTTAGAGTATGATGCTTTTTTTAAAACAAAAGGGATCAAGTTTAGAAACGAAAATCCTGACACTAAAGCCAATTATTGGTTGATGTGTGTGGAATTAGAAAATAAAAAGGATAGAGAATTATTCCTAAAAGAAACGAATGAAAATAAAGTAATGACGCGTCCAATTTGGCAATTGATGTTCCGATTGCCCATATATGCAGATTGTCAGCGTGATGCGCAAATCAATGCTTTGTTTTTAGAAGAACGTATTGTAAATATTCCAAGTAGTGTCAGATAAGAAAATAATTTTAGCGGGTTATTCAGGACATGGTTATGTTGTAGCTGAGGCTGCTCACCAAGCTAATATGCCATTATTTTATTATTCCGAATACAATGAATTAAATACCAATCCTTTTGGATTGCATTATTTGGGTTTTGAAGGTAAGGATTCATTTGAAGGATGGAATGAAGATTTTGATTTTATTTTAGGAATTGGAGACAATGCTGTTAGAGTTAAAGTAGCCCAATTAATTAAGAGTAAAAACAAGCAAATTCGCAATGTGATTCATCCTACTGCATCAATTGGACAAAAAGTTACCATAGGAGAAGGTAATTTTATAGCAAGAAATGTATCGGTAAGCCCGTTTGTTTCTATTAGTAACTATTGTATTTTAAATACAGGGTGCATTGTCGAACACGAATGTGTTATTAATCAAGGGGTTCATATTGCTCCCGGAGCTGTTTTAGCAGGTAATGTTACAGTTGGAGAAAATACTTTCATAGGGGCAAATGCTGTGATTAAGCAAGGTGTTGTAGTCGGTAAAAATGTTATTATTGGTGCTGGTTCAGTAGTGATTAAAGATATACCTGACGAAAAAAAAATTGTTGGGAATCCATCAAGAGAAGTATGAAGTTAAAAGTAGTATAATTCCCAGGAGTTTTGGAATGGGAAATCTGAAATTCTCACATTTGGGGTATCTCATTATAATTTTTTAAAATATGGGGTTACCACCATTCAATATAAAGTAATTAAATTCTAAAGCATTCAAAATGAAAAACCAAATATTAAATTAAATGATACCTATAACCAAACCTTTTCTACCACCTCAGGAGGAATACAATAAATATCTTCAAGGAATATGGAAACGCCAATGGTTAACCAATATGGGGCCTTTAGCAAGTGACCTTGAAATGAGATTAAAAAATCATTTGTCGGTAAAACATTTACTTTTTGTCACTAATGGAACTGTAGCCTTACAAATGGCCATAAAAGCGTTAGATTTAAAAGATGAAATAATTACAACACCGTTTTCTTTTGTTGCGACTACAAGCAGTATTGTTTGGGAAGGATGCAAGCCAATATTTGTGGATATTGATAAAGATTCTTTGAATATAGATCCCAATAAAATCGAGGAAGCCATAACCGAAAATACATCAGCAATATTGGCTACACATGTTTACGGAAATCCATGTGATGTGGAAGCCATTGAAAAGATAGCCAAAAAACACAAACTTAAAGTCATTTATGACGGAGCACATGCTTTTGGAGTACAAGTCAAGGGTAAATCTATTTTTGATTATGGAGATCTTTCCATTTGCAGCCTTCATGCCACAAAATTATATCATTCCATTGAAGGAGGATTGATTATAACGAAAGACCCATTATTACTCAAAAAACTAGCTTATATGCGAAACTTTGGTTTTGATGGTCCTGAGGCCTTTGCAGAGTTAGGGTTGAACGGTAAAAATTCAGAATTTCATGCTGCCATGGGGTTGGTAAATTTAGATTACATCAAGGAGATTCATGACAATAGAAAAAGAATCACTGAACGTTACGATGAGAAGCTTAAAAATTATAAAGGAATTAAACAACTGTGGCACACCAATGGTACACAAAACTATGCCTATTATCCCGTAGTAGTGGAAACGGATGAATTACTACATAAATGTATTGATACCCTAAAATTAAATGAAATATTTGTAAGGCGTTATTTTTATCCCTCTTTATCGAAGGTATTGCCCTATTTGGAGTCGGTTGAAATGCCCATTACGGAAGATATTGCTAAAAGAGTGATGTGTTTGCCTTTATTTCACGATTTGACATTGGAGGAAGTGGATTTGATTTGTAGAATATTATTAAGAATACAAAATAATTAAGTCATGCTAATTATCGGAGCTAAGGGTTTTGCTAAAGAAGTTTTAGAAGTATTTCACCAATTAAATGAATTAGACAATATTGCTTTTTATGATGATGTCAATGCTGATAGTGGAGATTTATTATATGGATTATTTCCAATATTGAAGAGTGAAAATGAAGTAAAAGATTTTTTTTATAAATATGGTAATGATTTTACGATTGGCATTGGAAATCCACAACTTCGATATATTTTAATGAAAAAATTTATTTCCTTAGGAGGTAACTTAATTTCTTGTATAAGTAATAAAGCAATTATTGGTTCTTATGAAGTTAAAATAGGGAATGGATGTAATGTCTTAGACAATGCAATATTTTCCAACAGCGCTTCAGTAGGTAAAGGATGTATAATTTATTATAATGTTACTATAACTCACGATTGTGAAATTGGAGATTTTGTTGAATTATCTCCAGGAGCTACATTATTAGGTTCATGTAAAATCGGATCGTTTTCTAAAATTGGTTCAAATGCAACAATTCTACCGAAAATTATAATTGGTAGAAATGTAACAATTGGAGCCGGAGCTGTAGTAACAAAAGATATTCCTGATAATTGTGTAGCGGCTGGTATTCCTGCTAAAATAATTAAGGATTTAGATCCTATGAAATTATAAGACAGAATAAAGTTTAATCAATTCTATATTTTTATAAATTATTTAAAATAAATGAGTAACAGTATAATTTTAAAGAACAGTTTTATATTATATATAAGATTATTAGTAACATCCATTTTAGGGATTATTACTGCAAGAGTTTTACTAGATTCTTTAGGTGTTGAGGATTTTGGATTGTATGCAGTTGTTAGTGGTGTCGTAATGATGATCAGTTTGTTAAATACGGTTTTAATTTCCACCTCGTTCCGTTTTATAGCTTTTGAATTAGGAAAAGGACAGGATGGTGACGTCAACAAAATTTTTAATATCAGCTTAGCTCTGCATCTTTCTATGGCAGTAATTTTACTACTTCTTGCAGAAACAGTAGGTATATATTATATTGAAAACTATTTAAAAGTTGCTGTTGGCAGGATGGATGCAGCTATATTTGTGTTCCGTTTGTCCGTGTATGCTGCTATATTTGCCATAATTAGTATTCCATTCCAAGCTTTGATTACCGCAAAAGAAAATTTCAAAATTAGGGCTTTAATTGAAATAGTGACAGCTACGGCTAAATTAGTTGCTGCTTATTTTTTGCTTTCTTATAGCGGCGATCGACTGCTTTTTTATGCCATTTTGATATTGTGTGCTACGGTTTTGGGGCCAATTGCGTTTACGGTTTACTGTAAAATTAATTACAAAAAATTCACATATTTTAAAATTTCAAAAGATTGGAAAGTTTATAAAGAATTTTTTTCTTTTTCTTCCTGGATTATGTTTGGAGCAGGTGCAAGTGTGGGAAAAGTACAAGGAACCGCTTTGATTATTAATGCTTTTTTTGGGACTGCATTAAATGCGTCATTTGGATTGGCAAATCAGTTGAATACTTTTGTTTTAATGTTTGCACAAAATGTAGGACAAGCAGCCGTTCCACAAATTACAAAAAGTTATAGTGCAGGTAATATTGAGCGCACCAAAACATTGACAGCCGTAATATCAAAATTTTCGTTTTTTTTAATGTTGATTCCAGCCATACCCATTCTATTCCAGACCGAATTTATTTTGAAATTATGGTTAAAGGAGTTGCCCGAGTATCTTATTGTGTTTTCTCAATTGATGGTGATTAATGCATTAATAGACAGTTCGGTTAGCGGTTTACCAGCAGCTATACAGGCAACTGGTAAAATCAAAATTTTTCAAATTATACTTTCCAGTAATTTATTATTAGCATTACCTATTTCATATCTTTTTTTTTATTTTAATTTTCCTCCTCAAACAATATTATTTGTTTTTATTGCTGTTAGTTTAGTTAACAATATTATTGCTCAATTTTTTTTAAAATTGACAATCGGATTCGATATAAAAGACTATTTTAAACGAGTGTATCTAGGAATTATTGGAGTCGGTATTTTAGTCTCTCCGATGTATTTTTTAGTCGATTGGTTTAAAAAAGATTTACTTTCTTTGTTGCTATTCTCAATGATTTCAACTGGTTGGGTAATAATTACTATATATATTGTGGGTTTGACCGTAAATGAAAAATTAGAAGTGAAGGAAATCATTTTAAAAACCAAACGCCGTTTTAAATCTAACGTCTAAAAACTGTAAAAAAATGGAATACGCACCTATAATTATAATGGTCTACGATAGACTTGAACATTTCAAAAATTTAATAGATTCACTCTCATCAGATCCGCTTTCCATATATTCTAATTTATATGTTATTTCTGACGCCCCTTATAAAATTGAACATTCAAGTAAGATAAATGAAGTTAGGGAATATGCTAAAACTGTTACGGGTTTCAAGAATTATAAATTAATAGAAAACGAGAAGAATATGGGAGCTAATGCTTCGTATCAATTTATACTTTCATTAGTCTTTGAGCGACATGATAAAGTCATATTTTTTGAAGATGATAATTTGGTAAGCCCCAACTATTTGCGTTATATGAACGATGCTTTCCTTAAATATCAAGATAATGCAGATGTAGTTTTTGTTTGTGGGTATAATTTTCCGATATCAATACCTGAACAGTATAATTACGACGTTTATTTTT
>NZ_JAQTPQ010000173.1 GCF_028712645.1 Flavobacterium sp.
GTAGGTTTTTCCAAATTCAAAAAATTTTAAATCAGAATTTCTACGATTAATATTATAAGATAAAGCTTCTAATCCTGAAAACAATAACGATTGTCGCATTGCTGATAAATCATTACTCAACGGATTTAATATCATCACATTACATTCTGAATTCAAGTTTTCTGACAGGTCAATATAGGATGGAGTTGTCAATGAATTAGCCATCATTTCATTGAATCCTTGTGAATTCAATTGGTTTGCAATGACGTTTTGCACTTTGTAATCTTCAGTTCTTGGAGAATTCGAAACCGTGGCATTTAATTTCTCCGAAAATTTGATGTTGTTGTATCCATATACTCGAAG
Organism: Flavobacterium sp.; assembly: GCF_028712645.1. Lineage (GTDB taxonomy): Bacteria > Bacteroidota > Bacteroidia > Flavobacteriales > Flavobacteriaceae > Flavobacterium. The sequence continues at coordinate 343 of NZ_JAQTPQ010000173.1, forward strand.
AATTTCTTCGATAACGTCAATTTCTCTTTGAACATCAACGCGATAAGATGGAATTATCAAACCTAATCCAGCATCAGAAACGCTATTGATTTTGATTTCTAAAGAAGCTAATATGTTTTTAATGATTTCCTTTGATAATTCTTGACCAATAATTTTCTTTACATTATTGAAATTGAGTACAACTGAAAAATCTTCTATTTTCTTTGGGTAAATATCAACAATATCTGATGTTATTTCTCCACCAGCAACTTCTTGTATTAATAAAGCAGCACGCTTTAATGCATATTCTGTGATAGATGGATCAATTCCTCTTTCAAATCGGAAAGACGCATCAGTATTTAATTGATGTCTTTTGGCACTTTTTCGAATACTCACCGGATTGAAATAAGCACTTTCTAGGAAAATAGAAGTAGTAGTATCTGAAACACCAGAATTTTTACCGCCAAAAACTCCAGCGATACATAAAGGTCCTTGCTCGTCACAAATCATCAAATCTTCTTCGTGCAAATTTCTTTCTACATCATCAAGCGTTGTAAATTTAGTTCCCGAAGGAAGTGTTTTTACAATTATTTTTCCGTTAATTTTTGAAGCATCAAAGGCGTGAAGTGGTTGTCCTAATTCGTGTAATACATAATTAGTAACATCTACAATGTTATTTTTTGGATTGATGCCAATGGCTTTCAGTCTGTCTTGTAACCATCTTGGAGAGGATTTTACTTTAATTCCAGAAATGGTTAGTCCACAATATCTTGGAGCGAGAACTGAATTTTCAACGTTAACATCAATTTTAAGCGTTCTCATATCGACTCTAAAATTGCTCACAGATGGTGTAATGAATTCAACATTAATACCTGTTTGTGATAAACCAGCTCTCAAATCACGGGCAGTTCCAAGATGACTCATTGCATCAGCACGATTTGGTGTGAGCCCAATTTCAAAAACTTCATCATTTTCAATATTAAAAAGGCTTGCGGCTTTAACACCTGGAATAACAGTACTGTCAAGAACCATAATTCCTTCGTGACTTGTTCCAAGCCCTAATTCGTCTTCGGCACAAATCATTCCGAGACTATCTTGACCTCGTATTTTTCCTTTTTTTATTTTAAAATCAACTCCATCTTTATCATATAAAGTGGTCCCTATAGTGGCAACTAATACTTTTTGTCCAGCAGCAACATTGGGTGCGCCACAAACAATTTGAACTGGAATCCCATCGCCTAAATCTACGGTAGTAACTTTCAAACGGTCAGCATCAGGATGTTGAATGCAAGTGAGAACGTGTCCTACAACAATACCCTCTAATCCTCCTTTTACAGATTCATATTTCTCAACCATTTCTACTTCTAGACCTAAATCTGTCAATAAAGCAGCCGTTTCATCAGATTTCCAGTCTATTTTAATGAATTGTTTTAACCAATTGTAAGATATTTTCATTGTGTTTTTATGTGAATTTTCGAAGTGGCAAATATAATCAATGTTTCGCGAGGTTCAAAGTTGAAAAGGTACAAACTTGAAAGTCTTTTTATGAATTGCAAATTCCGTTATATTTAGAAGTAAGTTATTAGAATGTTAGACTTCCAGCTAATTCTTTCAAAGCAATTTCAGATAATTTTGCTTGAAATTGCGCATTACTATTTCTCACTTTTGCATTAATATAATTCAATTGTGCTGTTCTGAATTCTAATGTGGTTATTGTTCCAATTCTAAATTTATCTAATGTAATATTCAGGTTTTGTTTGGCAATAGCTTCGTTTTTTTCCTCCAAATCAATCAATTCCAAATTTGTCAAATAAGTTTGATAAGAAATGGCTAATTGAGAATTGAGTGCTAAACTTTGTTGTTCAATGGCTATTTTAGAATTTTCGATTTCAAATTGAGCAATTTTCTCGTTACGATTTTGCGAAAGTCCATCAAATAAATTTAAGGATGCTTTAAATCCGTAATTAAGTCCTCTAGCCGATGCTTGTGAAGTAAAACCAAGGCTGGAATGACTTTCTGAAAAATTGTAACCCGTATTTACATTTACCGTTGGATATCTTGCCGCTTTTATTTGTTTCAATTGTAATTCCGAAACTCTTTTATTAATAATTTGTGCCTCCAATTGTGGATTTTGTTTTTCAGCCAAAGTCGATAATTGGGGAAGCAATAATTTACTATCAACAACAATCGCATCAACTACTTTAAAATCAGTTTTTGAATCTCTGGCAAGAATTTGATTCAATAAAATTTTGGTGTTTTTATATAATTCTTTTTGTCTTAAAAGAGCAACTTTGTCAGTATTCAAGTCAACTTGTGCATTCAAAACTTCTAATTTTGAGGCTTTCCCAATTATAAAACGATTTTGAGCCAAATCTAATCTTTGATTAGAAATCACGATTGTTGTGTCTAAAGCTGCCAATTGTTGTTGTTGTTGAACCAAATCAAAATAGGTTGCATTTACGTCGCTAATTTTTGTTATTAGGGTCAGTTTTAATTGTGCTTCGCCTAACTTTTGTAATTCTTTTAATTGGTCGAGTTTAGCAAACATTTTAAAACCATCAAAGACCGTCCAATCTAATCCTACTCCATAATTTAAACTATTACTTTTTGCGTTATCTAGCGAAGTAACCGTGCCGTCTTGACGTGTTTGCGAACTGTTTTGAATGTTATTATTATCTGCTAAACTTGCTGTGACTTTGGGTAACATTCCTGCATTTCCAGTGCTTACATTAGTTTTGTCGATGTTTAAATTGTTGGATGCTATTTTGATTTCATAATTATTTTCCAATGCAATTTTCACAGCATCTTCGACAGTCAAAACTTCTTGAGCGCTAGTTTTCACTATGCAAAACAGAAATAAAACCAGACTTTTTAATATGTTTTTAGTTTTCATAAAATGAATTATTCTGTGAGTTTTCAGCAAAACCTAACAGGTTTTTAAAACCTGTTAGGTTTAAGTTTTTATATCTAATAAATTATTTACTTTCTTTTTCATATTCCTCAATGTGGTCAAATTCTGGATAATGTTTTCGAGCTTTAGACCACATTAAATACAAAGCCGGAATTACGAATAAGGTTAAAACTAAGGAGAAAATTGTTCCTCCAACAATGACAACTCCCATTCCAATTCTACTTTTTGAAGCAGCTCCAATTGATAGTGCAATTGGTAAAGCCCCTAAAGCAATGGCTAAACTGGTCATTAAAATTGGTCGAAGTCGTTCTTCGGAAGCTTGAAGAATGGCATCAATTTTAGATTTTCCTTGTTCCCGCAATTGATTTGCAAATTCTACAATCAGAATTCCATTTTTGGTTACCAAACCAATCAACATAATAGTTCCAATTTGGCTAAAAATATTCCAAGTTTGGTCAAATAACCATAGCGAAAATAGCGCACCAGCAACCGCCATTGGCACAGTCAGAATAATAATAAATGGATCAATAAAACTTTCGAATTGAGCTGCCAAAATTAAAAATATCAATAGTAAAGCTAATCCAAAAGCAAAAGAAGTATTCGAGCTACTTTCGACAAAATCCCTTGATTCTCCACCTAAATCGGTAGTGAAGGTGTCATCTAATACTTTGTCTTTAATCTCATTCATCGCATCGATTCCATCGCTAATACTTTTGCCTGGTGAAAGTCCTGCCGAAACTGTAGCCGACATATATCGGTTATTGTGATACAATTGTGGTGGATTACTTTTTTCTTCAATGCTCACCACATTGTCCATTTGAATCAATTCCCCTTTGTTATTTTTAACATACATCGAAGTTAAATCTAATGGTTTCGAGCGGTCTTTTTCTTCAAATTGACCTATAACTTGATATTGTTTTCCGTTTTTCATAAAATAACCAAAACGCTGTCCGCTCAACGAAAGTTGTAAAGTTTGAGCAATATCAATAACAGAAATTCCTAAACTTTCTGCTTTTTCACGATCGATAGTCACATTAATTTCAGGTTTGTTGAATTTTAGATTAACATCTGTTATAGAAAAAGTCTCATTTTTTGAAGCCTCATCCATAAACAACGGAATTTTTTCTTGTAATTTTTCGAAATTCGGAGCTTGGATAATGTACTGAATTGGTAAACCACCACGACGACTTACAGCAATTGTAGGTTGTTGCATTACTGATGTTTTGGCATCTGGATATTTTTTAGTCAATTTGGTTAATTGGTCTGCAATTTCCATTTGGGATCGCTTCCTTTGATTTGGATTTTTCAAAGAAACTCGAATAAAGCCACTATTTACTGAACCTCCACCGCTAAATCCAGGCGCAGTGATTACTAAACTTACCTGTTTTTCTGGAATAGAATCATCTACCAATTTAGAAATTTCTTGCATAAATCGGTCAGTATAAGCATAAGAAGAACCTTCGGGAGTTGCCATTCGCAACACAAATCCACTTCGGTCATCTAAGGGAGCTGTTTCTTTTTGAAGCACGTTAAAAAACAAATAAATTAAACCGAAACACCCAATTATAATTGGAAAGCTCATCCATTTTCTTTTCATAAAACGCTCCAAAGCATTGGCATAAGTTGCGTTTAATTTTTCGAAAAACGGCTCAGTTTTAATATAGAATTTTGATTTTCTTTGTTCGCCACCTTTCATTAAATAGGCATTCAACATTGGTGTCAAAGTCAATGAAACAAAGGCTGACACTAAAACGGCAGCACCAATTACAACTCCAAATTCCCGAAATAATCGACCGACAAATCCTTCTAAAAATATTACAGGCAAGAATACAGCAGCTAATGTGATTGATATTGAAATTACAGCAAAAAATATTTCATTTGACCCTTTGATTGCCGCTTCGATAGGAGTCATTCCTTGTTCTACCTTCTTGAAAATATTTTCGGTGACGACAATTCCGTCATCTACTACTAATCCGGTTGCTAATACAATTGCCAATAAAGTCAAGACATTTATCGAAAATCCGAAAAGCCACATAATAAAAAATGTTGCTATCAACGAAACTGGAATATCAATTAAAGGTCGGAATGCAATTGCCCAATCCCTGAAAAATAAATAGATAATCAATATTACCAGAAGTAATGAAATACCAAGAGTTTCTGCTACTTCAAGAACTGATCTTTTTACGAAAACAGTATTATCTATGGCAATATTGAGTTTAATATCCTTGGGTAAATCTTTCTGTAATTTGTCAAATTCTTTGTAAAATGCTTTTGAAATATCAAGATAATTAGCTCCAGGAAGTGGCACAATAGCAACTCCTACGAGTGGTGTGCCAGATTGGGTCATTTGGGTTTCAATATTTTCGGCATCAAGATTTGCTCGACCAATGTCACTTAATCGAACTATTTTTTCGCCATCTGAGCGGATAATTATATTATTAAATTCTTCGGCAGAAGATAAATTTCCAACTGTTTTAACAGTCAGTTCAGTATTATTTCCTGTAATTTTTCCAGAAGGTAATTCTACATTTTGTTTGTTAAGTGCATTTCGAACATCGGCAACTGTAATGCCATAAGAAGCTAGCTTTTCGGGATCAATCCACAAACGCATAGCATATCTTTTTTGTCCCCAAATTTGAATTCCACTCACTCCAGGAATCGTTTCTAGATGCTGACTAATCACATTTTCGGCATAATCACTCAGTTCTAAAGCACTTCGAGTATCACTTTGAACGGTCATTGAAATAATGGCTTCACTATTGGCGTCAGCTTTAGAAACTATAGGTTGAGAATCGATATCTTGTGGTAAATTTCTAATGGCTTGAGAAACTTTATCCCGAACATCGTTTGCCGCAGCTTCTAGATCTTTGTCTAAATTGAATTCTATTGTAATATTACTGTTTCCTTGATTACTTGAGGAAGTGATATTCCGAATTCCATCAATAGAATTGATTGCTTTTTCTAGAGGTTCTGTAATTTGAGACTCAATAATATCGGCATTGGCACCAGTATAATTAGTACGAATCGAAATTTGAGCAGGATCAATAGAAGGAAATTCACGAACACCTAAAAAAGTATAACCTATAATTCCGAACAAGATGATGGTCAAGTTCATTACTATGGTAAATACAGGTCTTCTTATACTTAATGTGGATAAACTCATTTTTGAATTTGTGATTTAGGATTTGTGATTTAGGATTTTCTGCCAACTGCCAACTGACATCTATTTAACTTTCACTTTCACGGAATCATCATTTTTTAAACTCATAACTCCACTTGTAATTAGTGTATCACCAGCTTTTAATCCAGATAAAACTAAAACTGAAGCATCTGTTCTAGTTGTAGTTTCAATCATAACTTCTTTGGCTTTGCCCATATCGGAAATGAAAACTTTCTTCCCGTTTAGAACAGGTATTATTGCTTCTGATGGAACTACAACGGCATCTTTAATAATGTCTAATGGCAATTCTACGTTGGCAAAAGTGCCGGGTAATAATTTTCCGGATTTGTTTTCAGTGATGGCACGAACTTGTAAAGTTCTCGTCGAGATTTGAACTTCGGGTTCAATAGCGTAAATTTTAGCAACAAACTTTTCATTTGAACCAGTAACAGTAAAACTTAAATTGGAGTTAGGTTTTACTTGATTGGCGTATTTTTCAGGAATAGAAAAGGTGATTTTCAGTTGGCTGATATTGATTAATTTGGCAACCAGAAGGGAAGGGGTGATGTATGTTCCTGGTGAAATGGAACGCAATCCTATTTTTCCTGAAAATGGTGCTCGAACCGAAGTTTTAGCGATTTGTGCTTGTATTAATTGACTTTGCGCTTGAGTGGATTTTAAATCTGCTCTTGCCACATCGTATTCTTCCTCACTAATAGCTTCTTTTTGTAGCAACAATTTAGCTCTTCTTTCATTTTCAGATGCCAAACCTTCTTTAGTTTTAGCTTGAGTCAATTGTGCTCTCAACTCAATGTCGTTTACTTTGAAGAGTAATTGTCCTTTGCTGACATTGCTTCCTTCTTTAAAATAAATTCCTTCGACAATTCCTGAAACTTCAGATCGAATTTCTACTTGTTCATTGGCTTCGATGGAACCAGAGAGCGAAAGATTATTATCGAAAGTTTTAGGAACAACAACAATTCCGGCTACGTTTGTGGTTTTGTTTTTTCCACCTTTGTCTTTAGATTGTTCGTTTTTGCTTTTATTGGAAGTAATTCGGTAAGCAATGAAAGCAC
>NZ_JAQTPQ010000174.1 GCF_028712645.1 Flavobacterium sp.
TTTCTAATGCTGGATTCTCGTTCATTTCTTCCAATATGCGCTGTTCAAAAGCTTGCGTTGGCAATTGAATTAACTTCATCAACTGGATTTGTTGTGGAGAAAATTTTTGGGATAATTTAAGATTTAGAAATTGTTTTAACATTTTTTATTTGTTTAAAGGTTTAAAGGTTTAAGAGTTTAAAGTTGTTGTGATTTAAACAACATTAAACAATTTTAAACAACATTAAACTTTTTTAAAATTCTGCATTTTGTGGTGTTCTTGGGAAAGGAATTACGTCACGAATGTTAGTCATTCCGGTTACAAAAAGCACTAATCTTTCGAACCCTAGTCCAAAACCAGAGTGAACTGCACTTCCGAATCTTCGAGTGTCAAGATACCACCATAATTCTTCTTCGTCAATTCCTATGGCTTTCATTTTTTCGACCAAAACGTCAAAGCGTTCTTCTCTTTGTGAACCTCCTACGATTTCTCCAATGCCTGGGAAAAGGATATCCATAGCGCGAACTGTTTTTCCGTCTTCGTTCAAACGCATATAAAATGCTTTGATATTGGCTGGATAATCAAATAAAATCACGGGACATTTGAAATGTTTTTCCACCAAATAACGTTCGTGTTCCGATTGCAAATCAGCTCCCCATTCGTTAATGATATAATTAAATTTCTTCTTTTTATTTGGAGTGCTATCTCTCAAAATGTCAATCGCTTCGGTGTACGAAACGCGTTTGAAGTTATTTTCTAAAACAAAGTTTAGCTTTTCTAGCAAAGCCATTTCACTTCTTTCGGCTTGTGGTTTTGATTTTTCTTCTTCTAATAAACGTCCTTCTAAGAATTTCAAATCATCCGAACATTTATCCATTGTGTATTTAATTACGTGCTGAATAAAATCTTCGGCCAAATCCATATTATCATTCAAATCATTGAAAGCCACTTCGGGTTCAATCATCCAAAATTCAGCCAAATGACGAGAAGTGTTTGAGTTTTCGGCTCTAAAGGTTGGGCCAAAAGTATAAATTTGTCCCAATGCCATAGCGAAAGTTTCTCCCTCTAATTGTCCTGAAACCGTTAAATTAGTTTCTTTTCCAAAGAAATCTTCTTTGTAATTTACTTTTCCATCTTCGTTTCTTGGCGGATTGTCGAAAGGTAAAGCGGTAACTTTAAACATTTCACCAGCACCTTCTGCATCAGAACCCGTAATGATTGGAGTGTTTACATACACAAAACCTTTTTCCTGAAAATAGTTGTGAACGGCGAATGACAAAACCGAACGCACTCGCATAATCGCTCCAAAAGCATTGGTCCGAACTCTTAAATGTGCGTTTTCACGCAAGAATTCCAAGGAATGTTTTTTGGGTTGCATTGGAAATTTCTCAGCATCTGAATCACCGAGTATTTCTAATTTTTCGACTTTGATTTCAAATTTTTGCCCAGCACCTTTACTTTCAACCAAATCACCTGTTACTGAAATTGCAGCTCCAGTTGTGATTCTTTTTAAAGTTTCTTCGGGTGTGTTTTCAAAATCGACAACACATTGAATATTATTAATTGTTGAACCGTCATTCAATGCAATAAATTGATTGTTTCTAAAAGTTCTTACCCAACCTTTTGCATTTATTTTGTGGAGTATGTTAGTGCTGTTTAGTAAGTCTTTAACTCTTGTATGTTTCATTTTGAATATGGATTTAAAATTTAGGATTTAGCATTTCAAAATAAATCTAAATCGAATTACAAATATAAATGATTTATTGTGATTTTGTAGCCGTAATTCCTTCACTATACTTTTATTCCAATAGGAATTTAGTAAATAGTTTGAAAAGACATCCTTAGTTCTTGCGTCGTTTTTGAATCAAGAAAAGGTTGAGTATTAAACGGCAAATAGTTTTTGAAAAATTATTTTTGCTTTTCTAAATTTTCACTATCATTTACGTCGTAATCCAAAACATCAATTTTTGGTTCGATGAATTCTTGCTCATTTGCCAATTTTTTGTTCAGCGTAAGTACTAATGAAGGTAATAAAACCAAGTTGGACAACATACCGAAAATCAAGGTAACTGCAATTAATCCTCCGAGGGCGACCGTGCCTCCAAAATCGGATAACATAAACACCGAAAAACCAGCAAACAATACAACCGATGTATAAAACATACTCACTCCAGCTTCTTTAATCGTAGCATAAACAGAGCGTTTTATTTTCCAATTATTTCGAACTAATTCCTGACGGTATTGTGCCAAGAAATGGATGGTGTCGTCAACCGAAAGACCAAATGCAATGCTAAACACCAGTATTGTGGAAGGTTTCAGAGGAATACCAAAATAACCCATTAATCCTGCTGTAATAACTAACGGAAGAAGATTTGGAATCAAAGCAACTATCACCATTTTGAAGGATCTGAACATAAAAGTCATCAGTAACGAAATCAGAAAAATGGCAAAAAGCAGGGAAGAAACCAGATTGTCAAGTAGGTATTTTGTGCCTTTTTCGAACACATAAGCTTTTCCTGTCATAGTAACTTTATACCTGTCAGACGGAAACACTGTGTTGATTTTGGTTTTTAGTTTGTTTTCAATTTTTTCCATATTACCAGTGCCAATATCTCTCATAAAAGTGGTAATTCTGGCAACTTGTCCTGTGCTGTCCACATAACTTTTCATTATGTTTTTCTGACTGTCTTTGGCAGTATTTTTTGCGTAACTCAAGATAAATGTTTGCTCTTGAGAAGTTGGCAAATCATAATATTCTGGATTTCCGTTATAATAAGCTTGTTTTGAATATTTGACAAGATTTAGAATCGAAATAGGTTTTGAAAGTTCTGGAATTTCTTCAATGGTTTTTTGAAGTTCATCCATTTTTTTCAAAGTCGAAAGTTTCATAACTCCTTTTTTCCTTTCTGTGTCAATGGTAATTTCAAGAGGCATTACTCCGTCAAACTCTTTTTCGAAGAAAAGAATATCATTGTAAAACCCAGTTTTTTTAGGCATATCTTCAATTAAACTCCCCGAAGTCTTGATTTGGAAAGCGCCATAAAGACTCACGATAAACAAAAATATAGCTGCTGGATAGACGTGACGTTTGTTTTGGCGTACCATTTTTTCTATCCAGGTCATTAATGTACGAGTGTAATTTCTGTTTAAATGTTCTAAATGTTTTTCTTTTGGTACAGGTTGATAGCTGTAATATATAGGAATAAGTATCAGGCATAAAAAGAACAACGCTATAATACTAACTGAGGCAACAATCCCGAATTCTTTGAGCAATTCACTATTGGTTATGATAAAAGTAGCAAAACCAGCAGCTGTTGTCAAATTAGTCATTAAAGTTGCAGTTCCAACTTTAGTAATCACCCTTTGTAGTGCTTTTGCCTTATTTCCGTGAGATAGATATTCCTGCTGGTATTTATTGGTTAGGAAAATGCAGTTGGGAATTCCAATTACAATAATCAATGAAGGAATTATTGCGGTTAAAACCGTGATTTCGTAATGAAATAATCCTAGAAAACCAAAAGTCCACATTACTCCAATAGCAACAATAATTACTGATATTAAAGTGGCTCTTAACGAACGGAAAAAGAAGAAGAAAATTAAGGAGGTTATAAAAAGGGATGCGCCAATAAAAAGACTTATTTCATCAATAATACTTTTTGCGTTAAGCGTTCTGATGTATGGCATTCCAGAAACACGCAAATCGATACCAGTCTCTTTTTCATAGGCTTCTATTTTTGGGATAAAATAGTTAAGGATAAAATCTTTACGTGCAATTGTGTTAACAATCTTTTTGTCTAAATAAATAGCAGAACGAATTGTTCCATTTTTTTTATTAAAAAGCAAACCTTCATAAAAAGGCATTTTTTGAAACAATTCGGTTTTAATCGACGTGAGATATTCTGGGCTATTTGTTTTATTTTGGTCAACGAAAGGGACTAACTCAAAGGTTTGTTTTTCCTCATTTTTTTGCAGTTTTTTTAAATCACTTACTGAAACAACTAACTCAATTTCTTTTTGGTTTTTAAAATCGGTCATTAATTTGTTCCAAGCAATAAAGGCTTTGGGCGTAAAAAAAGTACTGTCTTTAACTCCAACAACAATGAGGTTTCCTTCTTCGCCAAATTTATCTAAGAATCCTTTATATTCCTTATTTACAATATTATTGTCAGGAAGAAGATTGGCTTCAGTAAAGGTAAATCGAATGTTTTTCCACTGTGAACCAAGAGCTGCGGTTATGATGATGATAACTGCTAGTATTGTGAGTCTATTTGTGAGTACCATTCTGGCGATGAATTCCCAGAATCCTACTTTCAATGTTTTTTTCATAAAAGGATTAAAATGGGTGCAAAGGTAAATAAAATGTGAGACATTATGTTTGCAGCTTTGTTACATTTATGTTTATTTTAGCTATGATTTCATTTATTTGTTTTTCTCCAAAAAAATATTTTAAAAAGAAAATGAATTCTCTTTCTTTTTTTTGAAAGTTGCTAATCATTTGATTTTCTTAAAAAGGAAATAAAAAATCCGTCTCGATTTTTATCAGGACGGATTTATATTTTTTGTTGAAACTTATACCTTCATAATTTCGGCTTCCTTGATAGCAAGATGTTCGTCAATTTTCTTAATGAAGTTATTTGTCAAAGTTTGAACCTCGTCTTCGGCTCTTTTGCAAATGTCTTCGGAAGTTCCTTCTTTTTCTAGTTTTTTAATTTCAGAATTGGCATCTTTACGGGCGTTTCTAATCCCGATTTTTGCATCTTCTGCCTCTGATTTTGCTTGTTTTGCCAAGTCCTTTCTTCTTTCTTCAGTCAAAGGTGGTACGCTTATAATAATTAAATCTCCGTTATTCATTGGGTTGAAACCAATGTTTGCCACCATTATTGCTTTCTCAATAGTATGTAGCATATTCTTCTCGAAAGGTTGTAAAGTTATGGTTCTTGCATCTGGAACACTAATTTTTGCTATTTGCGAAAGCGGGGTTGCAGAACCGTAATAATCCACAAAAACACTTCCCAACATTGCGGGAGATGCTTTTCCAGCACGAATATTCAAGAATGTTTTTTCTAAATGTGCAATAGAACCCACCATAGATTCTTGGGTGCTATCTAAAATAAATTCAATTTCTTCAGTCATTTTTTTTAGGTTTTATGTTTAGTGTTTTATGTAGTTGAAAGATTAACTATAAACCATCAACTTAAAACCACTAACTAAATATTTACTTCAGTTCCTATGTTTTCTCCTTTGCAAATTTTCAACAAATTCCCGGATTTATTCATATCGAAAATCACAATTGGCAGTTTGTTTTCTTGACTTAAGGTAAACGCCGTGGAATCCATTACATTCAATCCTTTTTTGATTACATCTTCAAAAGAAATATAATTGAATTTTGTTGCAGATGCATCTTTTTCTGGATCGGCAGTATAAACACCATCAACCCTTGTTCCTTTCAAAATCACGTTAGCATTAATCTCAACTCCACGTAAAACAGCAGCTGTGTCAGTAGTGAAATATGGATTTCCTGTTCCCGCTCCAAAGATTACGATTCTCCCTTTTTCAAGATGACGATCAGCTCTTCTTTTTATGTAAGGCTCTGCAATTGATTCCATTTTTAGTGCAGTCTGCAATCGTGTTTTCATTCCTTTATCCTCGAGAGCTCCTTGCAACGCCATTCCGTTAATGACGGTAGCAAGCATTCCCATATAATCGCCTTGAACGCGATCCATTCCGTTACTTGCTCCAGCAACTCCTCTAAAAATATTTCCTCCACCAATAACGATGGCTATTTCTATTCCTTGTTCGTGAACTTTCTTAATTTCATCGGCATATTCGCCTAATCTTACAGGATCAATACCATATTGTCGATCGCCCATTAACGCTTCTCCACTTAATTTTAGGAGAATTCTTTTATACTTCATTGTTTTGTTGAGTTGAGTTGTGCAAATATAGACATATTCTGATTTTTTTTTAAAATAATATTTGGGTTTATTTTTTTGTTCGTTTTCTAATTTGTAGTTTTTTATGTGTAATACTTGTTACCCTCTTTTTATTTTTATAGTGCTAATTTTGAGTTATATAAATGAGGAAATATGAAATCAACAGTTGCTAATGCTATATTTAATAGTTATTCCTACTCTGGATACAGAAAATTAGTAAAGAATTTGTTGCTAGAAGGAAAAGCTACGGGAAGTGACCATTCAGAAAATTTAATTCGCCAAAGTAATTTGAATGATGCTTTGATGAATCACTTAGATGAAATATTAAAAATTTCGAAAGAGAACATTTTAAAATTGGATTTGATTAAAAAGAACTATACTTGGCTGGTAATTGCTGAAGGTTGGTGTTCCGATAGTGCTCAATTACTGCCAGTTTTTAATTTTTTGTCAAACGAATCCAAAAAAATTGACTTTAAAATTGTTCTTCGTTATGAAAACGAGAATTTGATGAATTTTTTCTTGAAAGACGGGTCAAAATCAATCCCAAAATTGATTGTTGTGGAAAAGGAGAGCGGAAATGTTTGTGGAAGTTGGGGTCCAAGACCACAAGGTGCTATTGAATTAATTAAAAATTACAAAGAAAAATTTGGTAAAGTAGATGCAATTGTAAAAGCTGAGTTGCAAATGTGGTATTTGAATGATAATGGTTTTTCTACACAAAATGAACTGATCGATTTTATACTTGATTTGGAAAAATAGCGGCTTTTATTGTTGTTTTATCTATTTTTATTACTATTTATTCGCTTGATTGTAAGATATATAGTATTGAAATTATAACTTAGTTATAAATTGCAAAAAAATAGGAACAATTTAAGTGTTTTTGATAATTATTTTTTTGTTTTAAAAAAAACAATCGTAAATTTGTTATCCCAACCAGATCTACTTTTTTAATTTACTTTTTTTATTGGTGTTTGATATTGTTTAACAATTAAAAAACATCGTGATGAAAAATTTATTTGACAAGTTTTATGATTATGTGTCTGCTATCTTATATGGTGGTAAAAGCACAACTAATTATTAAAATAACTTTACGTAATTAACCAAAGTGTTTTAAATTTCTACAATTTGATTTCAAAAGAATCAATAGGAAATTTTTGTTTATTAGGGTTTGGTATTATATTACAATTAATGGGCTAGACTTTGTTCAAATAAAGTTACATCCATAGCATCATTAGCATTGTATTGACCAATTTTTGTTCTACGTAAAGAAATTAAGTGTGATCCAGAATTCATCGCTTTTCCAAAATCAAAGGCTAAGGAGCGAATGTAAGTTCCTTTGCTACAAACAACTCTAAAATCAATTTCAGGAAGTGCAATTCGAGTAATCTCGAATTCGTGAATTGTGGTTTTTCTAGTTGCTATTTCTGGTTTAATAGTCAAAAATAGTTGGTGAAAATGCTGTAAAGCATTATGAAATATGATGTTTCCAAAAGTTTATTGAAATTCGTTTCAATAAACTTTTTTATTTATGACAAATTCAAAAAAAAGCGTT
>NZ_JAQTPQ010000175.1 GCF_028712645.1 Flavobacterium sp.
ATTGGCCTTCTTTTGTTTTGGCAATATTATGTTGCTTTCTTTCCCTGAATATTTTGAAGTCAAGGAGTTTTGGTTAGATAGTTATAAACCATTTTTTAGATGGTTAATTTTTGCGTTGTCATTACCAGCGTTTCTATATTCGGCAAGTGGTTATTATGTTTCAGCTTATAAAAGTATTAGGTCTGGAATGCTGAATATTGATATTCCTATTGCTTTAGGAATTATTATTTTCTTTGTTCGAAGCACGTTTGATATTGTAATGGATTATGGTTCTGGATTTTTCGATAGCTTGACTGGTTTGATTTTCTTTATGCTTTTGGGAAAAATGTTTCAAATTAAAACCTATAGTTTTTTGAGTTTTGAAAGAGATTTTAAATCCTATTTTCCAATAGCAATTACTAGAATTAATAGCGATACTTCTGAAGAAAGTGTTCCTATTTATGACATCGAAAAGGGAAATCGCCTTTTGATTAGAAATCAAGAGCTCATTCCAGTTGATGGAATTTTAATTTCCGAAACTGCCGAAATTGATTATAGTTTCGTTACTGGAGAAGCAATTCCCATTGCTAAAAAATCAGGTGATAAAGTTTTTGCAGGAGGAAAGCAGATAGGCAAAGTAATCGAAATGGAAGTTTTGCACTCAGTTTCTCAAAGTTATTTGACCCAATTATGGAGTAATGATGTTTTTCAGAAAAATGTAAACCAAAAATACAAAACCATCACTGATACGATTAGTCGTTATTTTACACCCATACTTTTATTGATTGCTTTTGCTGGATTTGGCTATTGGATTTTTATTGATGCCAATATTGCTTTCAATGTTTTTACGGCAGTATTGATTGTGGCTTGCCCTTGTGCATTGGCATTGACAGCTCCATTTACTTATGGAAATATTTTGCGAATTTTGGGTAAACAGAAATTTTATCTCAAGAATGCTTTGGTTATCGAGCAACTTTCTAAAGTTGATACTATAGTTTTTGACAAAACGGGAACCATAACAACAAATAAAAAGTCGAATGTTTCTTATGTAGGAACGGAGTTTTCAGAGGAAAATTTAATTTTCATAAAAAATGTGCTTCGTGCTTCAAATCATCCATTAAGTAGGATGTTGTATGATTTTTTGCCAGAAAGTAAACGATTAAAAATAGAAGGGTTTGAAGAAATTACAGGAAAAGGAATTCTTGCACAAATCAACAATGTTGAAATTAAAATAGGTTCTTATGAATTTATTACTGAATGTTCCCCTTTACCAGTTTCGGCTTCCTCTCCTTCGGAGAGGGTCGGGGAGAGGACGTCTGTTCATATAAAAATCAACGGGGTTTATTTTGGAAAATACATTTTCAATAATCAATATAGAGAAGGATTAGGAGAACTTTTTGAAAAATTAAGTGCTAATTATCA
The DNA here is from genome assembly GCF_028712645.1 of Flavobacterium sp. Classification (GTDB taxonomy): domain Bacteria; phylum Bacteroidota; class Bacteroidia; order Flavobacteriales; family Flavobacteriaceae; genus Flavobacterium. The sequence continues at coordinate 1,402 of NZ_JAQTPQ010000175.1, forward strand.
AATTAAAGTTTTGTCAGGCGACAATGAAGGAGAAAAAGTAAGTTTAGAAAATATTCTTCCCAAAGGAACAGAATTAATTTTTAATCAAAAACCGGAACAAAAACTGGATTTCATCAAAAAACTTCAGCAAGAAGGTAAAAACGTAATGATGGTGGGAGATGGTTTGAACGATGCTGGTGCTTTGGCACAAAGTGATATGGGAATTTCGATTTCAGAAAATGTGAATGTTTTTTCGCCAGCTTGTGATGCAATTCTAGATGCAAGTGAATTTAAAAGATTGCATTACTTTTTAAATCTTTCTAAGAAAGCCATAACGACAATAAAAATGAGTTTTACTTTGTCTCTAATTTATAATCTTGTGGGATTGTCATTTGCAATTACAGGAAATTTGAAACCTTTAGTTGCCGCAATAATAATGCCCTTGAGTACAATTACAATTGTAAGTTTTGTGACGATTATGAGTAATTATTATGCCAGAAGATTAAAGTAAATAAATTATTTTTTTTCCTTATTTTTAACAAAAATAAATAAATATGACAATTGTCATATTTTAGCAATTATCACAATGTTATTTTTGTAATCTTAACAATAAATTATGAGTGTAATATATTTATTAATATGTATTAGTATTTTAGTCGCTATTGTGTTTTTTGTTGCTTTTATAAGAGCAGTAAAAACGGGACAGTATGACGATGATTACACTCCGTCAGTCAGGATGCTATTTGACGATGAGCTTGTTAAAAAAGTCACTGATGAATCAATGAATATTACCAAGAACAAGCTTAAATCTTAAACTTTTAAACCAATTAACAATTATTATTTATGGAAATGCAACAGTTTTATTATGACAACAAAATTGTAAAGAAATTCATTTACGCAACGATCCTTTTTGGTGTTGTGGCAATGTCTGTTGGCCTATTAGAAGCCTTCTTTTATCTTTTCCCTAATTTAACCGACGGAATTTCGTGGTTAAGTTATGGTAGATTAAGACCTTTACATACCAATGCGGCGATTTTTGCCTTTGTAGGAAATGCTATGTTTGCTGGAGTTTATTATTCGTTACAGCGATTATTAAAAGCTAGGATGTTTAGTGATTTTTTGAGTAATTTGAATTTTTGGGGTTGGCAGTTAATTATTGTTGCCGCAGCGATTTCGTTGCCATTAGGTTTTAGTACTTCTAAAGAATATGCTGAATTAGAATGGCCAATTGATATTGCCATCGCTTTAATTTGGGTTGTTTTTGGTATTAATATGATTGGTACAATAATAAAAAGAAGAGAGCGTCATTTGTATGTTGCGATTTGGTTTTACATTGCCACTTTCGTTACTGTTGCAGTTTTGCATATTTTCAACAGTTTAGAATTGCCTGTTAGTGCAATGAAAAGTTATTCTGTTTATGCAGGAGTTCAGGATGCTTTGGTGCAATGGTGGTATGGTCATAATGCAGTTGCTTTTTTCTTGACTACACCTTATTTAGGATTAATGTATTATTTTGTTCCTAAAGTAGCGAATCGTCCAGTTTATTCTTATAGATTATCCATTGTTCACTTTTGGTCATTAATATTTTTATACATCTGGGCCGGACCTCACCATTTATTATATACAGCTTTACCAACTTGGGCACAAAATTTAGGTGTTGTATTTTCTGTGATGTTAATAGCTCCGTCTTGGGGAGGTATGATTAACGGACTTTTGACTTTAAGAGGGGTTTGGGACAAAGTACGTGAAGAGCCAGTTTTAAAATTCTTCGTTGTAGCAATTACAGGTTATGGTATGGCTACTTTTGAAGGACCAATGTTATCTCTTAAAAATGTAAATGCTATTGCGCATTTTACTGACTGGATTATTGCTCACGTACACGTTGGAGCTTTAGCTTGGAACGGATTTATGGCTTTCGGTATCATTTATTGGTTGATACCTCGAATGACAAAAACTACTTTGTATTCTAGAAAATTAGCTAATTTTCACTTTTGGATTGGTACCTTAGGAATTATATTTTACACCCTTCCAATGTATGTTGCTGGTTTTACTCAAGCCTCTATGTGGAAACAATTTAACCCAGACGGAACCTTAACTTATGGTAATTTCCTTGAAACGGTAACTCAAATTATGCCGATGTATTTGATGAGAGCCATTGGTGGGACATTGTATCTTATTGGAATGCTTGTATTAGTTTATAATATTATCCGAACTGTTAGAGCAGGAGAGTCAGTAGAAGATGAATTAGCAGAAGCGCCTGCTTTGCAACAAATTAGTGCAGGAAGAATTAAAGGTGAAAAATTCCACCCTTGGTTAGAAAGAAAACCTATTCAATTAACCATTTTAGCGGTTTTAGCTATTTTAATCGGAGGAATTATAGAAATTGTTCCAACGATTATGGTAAAATCAAATATTCCAACAATTGCTAGCGTAAAACCTTATACGCCGTTAGAATTGCAAGGTCGTGATTTATACATCCGTGAAGGTTGTGTAGGTTGTCACTCTCAAATGGTGCGTCCTTTCCGTAGCGAAGTAGAACGTTATGGACCACAAGGTAAAGCTGGTGAATTTGTTTACGATCACCCATTCCTTTGGGGATCAAAACGTACAGGTCCAGATTTATTGAGAGAAGGTGGTAAATATAATGACAACTGGCATTTCAATCACTTCTGGAGTCCACAAAGTGTTTCGGCTAATTCAATTATGCCAGCTTATAAATGGTTGTTTGATAATCAAGCTATGGATATTTCAATGACTGAAAAGAAAATGAAAGCAATGCAAACTCTTGGAGTTCCTTATACTGATGAACAAATTGCAAATGGCCAAAAAGATTTGAGAACACAAGCTTTGAAAATTGAAGAAAGTTTGAAATCGGATCCTGACTTTGTAAAAAGTTATGATGACAGCAAGAAAAAAGCTGAAGCAAGAGGAGAAGTTTTTGTTCCAATGAATGAAAGAGAAATTGTGGCGTTGATAGCTTACATTCAAAGATTAGGGACTGATATTAAAGTAAAAGATAACAGTAAAAAATAGTAATTATGTTCGAGCAAATTAAACATAATATGGAAACTATAGAAGGTATCTCAAGTTATCCTGTGACTGCTTTAATAATTTTCTTTGCCTTTTTTGTTGGACTTGCCTTTTGGGTTTTGTCTTATAAGAAAGAGAAAATCGATGAATTAAGCCAAATTCCATTGAACGATAATCAAACATTATAATTTCAAAATTAGATATAAGATGAAAAAATTAATCCCAGCATATTTAAGAGTAATAATTATTTTCTTCGCCGTTTTTGGCGCAATGGAATATTTTATTGACTCTGGAAGCCAACCCGCTTTCATAAAATTCCCAATGGTTTCCCTCTTTTTATTAGTGTTTCTTTTCCTTTTAATAGCAATTGAAATCACGGTTAATGCAGTTGATACAATTACATATCACTTGTTGACTGAAGAGCAAAAAACTAAATTAAAAGAAGTTAACTCTGTTAGTTTTAAAGAGAGTTTATGGTTCAAAAAATTAATGAAAGTTTTGACAAAATCAGAGCCAATTGAAAATGAAGGTCAATTACTCTTGGATCATGATTATGATGGAATCAAAGAATTAGACAATAATTTACCACCTTGGTGGGTTTATTTGTTCTATGGTTGTATCATTTTTGCAGTAGTGTATCTTGTTCGATTTGAGGTTATGGGAGGAGATAATCAGGAAATGGAATTGAAAAAAGAAATGGCTCAAGCTCAAATCGATATCGCTGAATACAAAAAGACAGCTCCAGATTTAATGGATGAAAAAACAGTTACCTTGTTGACAGATGCTGCTGATTTAGCCGCTGGTAAAACAATTTTTACAACAAATTGTGTTGCTTGTCACAGAGCTGATGCTGGAGGAGCAATTGGACCAAACTTAACGGATAACCAATGGATTTTAGGTGGTGGAATAAAAAATGTTTTCCATACCATTACTAATGGTGGTCGTGACGGAAAAGGAATGATTGCTTGGTCAAAAAGCGGAATGAAACCAAAAGAAATTCAATTGGTTGCCAGTTATGTATTGTCTTTACAAGGAAGTAATCCGGTAAATCCAAAACCTTCTGAAGGAGAGGTTTGGGTTGATGAAAATGCTCCTAAAACAGATGTTGTGGCTCCGAAAGTTGATAGCACACAGGTAAAAAAATAATTATCGATAAGTAATAAAACTAGCAGATCCTGAATTAATTCAGGATTTGTTTTTTGTAATCCTATAGAAATATAATTTAACTTTTAGGTTCAACTGGAAATGTTGTGAACATTCAATTTTTTTTAAACCATTAAGATATTAAGTTTCATTAAGAAAGGCTGTAAAGCTTAATTTCCTTACTATCTTAATGGTTAAAAATGTTTGTAAATTTTATATTTTAAATGTTTTGACTTTTCACACAAAATCCAGTAGAATCAACTTTTATAGAATAGATATTTTGCTAAAAGAAATGAGGGTTTTATATTGAAATAACTTTATAAAAATAAAATCAATTCTTTTTAAAGGAATGTAACATAAGTTTCAAAGCAAACGAATTCAAAGCTTTACTTTTATACTTTTAAATTTTAAAATTTTAACAATGTCAAAATTACCAGACGAAGCTTTTAGAGATACCATCGCAACCATTGATGAAGAAGGCAATAGAAAGTTTATTTTTCCAAAAAAACCTTCAGGAAAATTTTATGATTATAGAAAGTGGTTAAGCTACTTTTTGTTGATTATTTTGATTGCAAATCCATTTATAAAAGTCAATGGAAACCAGTTTATGATGTTCAATGTATTGGAAAGAAGATTTAATATTTTCGGATTTCCATTTTGGCCTCAAGATTTTTACCTTTTTGTAATTTCAATGATTGTTGGAGTTGTTTTCGTTATTCTATTCACGGTAATTTTCGGGCGTATATTTTGCGGATGGATTTGTCCACAAACTATATTTCTTGAAATGGTTTTTAGAAGAATCGAATATTGGATTGAAGGAGATCGTGGAGCCCAAATTAGGTTGTCTAAACAAGAATGGAATGCCGAAAAAATCAGAAAAAAAGGTTTTAAATGGTTCATTTTTTTGATAATCTCTTTTGGAATTGCCAATGTATTTTTAGCGTATCTAATTAGTAGTGATGAATTAATTAAAATGATTGAGGAGGGACCTGAAAATCACTTAAGCACTTTGATTTCTTTGTCTATTTTTACAGGTGTTTTCTATTTTATATTTACTTGGTTTAGAGAACAAGTTTGCATTATAGCTTGTCCTTACGGAAGATTGCAAGGAGTATTATTAGATAATAAATCGATAAATGTCGCGTATGATTTTGTTCGTGGCGAAAAAGAAAGTGGTAGAGCAAAATTTAATAAACAAGAAGACAGATCAACCACAGGAAAAGGGGATTGTATAGATTGTAAACAATGCGTACAAGTATGTCCTACTGGAATTGATATTCGTAATGGAACTCAACTCGAATGTGTAAATTGTACAGCTTGTATTGATGAGTGTGATTCGATTATGGAAACTGTTGGATTGCCAAAAGGATTAATTCGATACGCTTCTGAAGATGAAATCGAGAAAAATGCTAAGTTTAAATTTACGGCAAGAATGAAAGGTTATTCAGCTGTATTATTTATTCTCATAGGAATATTAGTTGGATTATTGTTTTTACGTACCGATGTTGAAGCTGTTATTCTAAGGCTTCCAGGTCAATTGTTTCAGCACAAAGGGGATAATATTAGTAATATTTACACATTCAAAATTATTAACAAAACTAATGATGACTTTAATGACATTCATTTCAAGTTAGTTGGAATAAAAGGAACTCTAAAAGTTGTAGGAGAACAAGATTTAAAAGTGCCAAAACAAGGAATGAAAGGGGGAACTTTGTTTATCGAAATCAATCAATATTTATTAGAGAGTGACAAGACCAAACTTGAAATTGAAGTTTATGATGGTAATAAAAAAATTGAAACAAGTAAAACTAGCTTTTTAAGTCCGAGAAGTTTTGACTAACTTTATAACCTTAAAATAACAAGGGACAATATGAAAATTAATTGGGGAA
>NZ_JAQTPQ010000007.1:0-26233 GCF_028712645.1 Flavobacterium sp.
CAAACTGTTTCTTTCCGTTTTTTCAATACTACAACTTTGTTTCATTGGAACAAATTAACTACTTTTGAGCCATCAAAAAATCAAATCGATGAGCATCACAAGACACGACTGGACAAAAGAAGAAATCCTCGAAATATATACAAAACCTATGATGGATTTGCTTTACGAAGCAGCAACCGTTCACAGGGAACATCACGATCCAAATGTGGTTCAAGTATCTACTTTGCTGTCAATAAAAACTGGTGGTTGCTCAGAAGATTGTGGTTATTGTCCGCAAGCAAAACGATACCACACATCTATCAAAACTAATGATTTGATGACCGTAAGCGAAGTTAAAGAGCAAGCTATTCAAGCCAAATCTAACGGTTCTTCTCGTGTTTGTATGGGAGCAGCTTGGAGAAATGTAAAAGACGGTGATGATTTTGACCAAGTTCTAGAAATGGTTCGTACCATTAATAAACTTGATATGGAAGTGTGTTGCACCCTTGGAATGATTACCGAAAATCAAGCACAACGATTAGCCGAAGCCGGTTTATACGCCTATAACCACAACATTGACACTTCCGAAGAATATTATAAAGAGGTGATTTCGACACGTGGCTTTGAAGACCGTTTAGAAACTATTAAAAATGTTCGAAAAACAAATATTACCGTTTGTAGTGGCGGAATCATTGGGATGGGCGAAAGCATCGAAGATCGTGCAGGAATGCTTGTAGCTCTTTCTACATTAGATCCACAACCCGAATCCGTGCCAATAAATGCTTTAGTTCCCGTTGAAGGCACTCCACTCGAAGAAGAAACTCCAGTAGAAATTTGGGAAATGATTCGAATGGTGGCAACCACCAGAATTGTTATGCCAGAAACACAAGTACGACTTTCGGCAGGAAGAGTAAATATGAGCCGAGAAGGGCAAGCAATGTGCTTTTTGGCTGGAGCCAATTCTATTTTTTCTGGCGATAAATTACTTACGACTCCAAACAATGACGTAAATGAAGATATGAAAATGTTCGAAATTTTAGGATTAAAAAATCAACAGCCATTTGCAAAAGTATATCAACGTGAAACCGTTGAAGCGGTAGATTCGAAGTTTACTTCACTTGGCGAAAAACCAAAATGGTCTAGACCAGGACATACTATTGAAAGAAATTTAGAAGCATCTGCGAAAGGAAAATAAGTGTTTCTTTTAATAAAAAAAATGCCGTCTTGAGTAAATCAGGACGGCATTTTTTATAAAAGACTTTGAAAAGGAAACTAATAAATAATCTTATTTGTAACCGTTTCTCCACTTTGTAAAGTTGTTTTCACCAACAAGGTTTGGTTACTAGAAACCAAATTAAGTATCAATAGTTCATTACCGTTCACCTTTTCTTTTTGATAGATTTGTTTACCTAATAAGTCATAAACTTCAACCTTATCAATCGTTTTTGCAAAGGAATTGACTTTTATTTGTTTGTTTGTATTAGAAACTAAAACCTTATTTGTTAGCGCATCATAATTGGATGTTGCCAATGTTTTATTGTTATAACGCAATACAAAACGATCATTGAAAGTTCCTGCTAAAGTGGTAAAAGTATAATTTCCGCTTTTTAAATCAAAAATAGTATTTGTCAACTTATCTTCAATGTACACCGCTTGATTGCTTAGCAAACCATCTGTTTGATAGATGTTGATGGTGAATTCTCCTTCAATAGCTGAACGGAATCCAAGTGGCACAACATCATTTTCGTCAAATGGTAAAGCTCGTCCTTGAATCGTTAAATTCTTATCTTGTACAACACTATAAAAATCTATGTATTCATTCCCATCTAAACTCTCTCCATCATAAGCAGGATCAATATCATTTGTGGCACCAGTTATATAGCCCACGAGTGTTTGTTTGAAAGCCCCTTGAGAATTGGATAAATCTAACCATACACGGCTTTTTTCAATAGTTATTGCATTTTTATTTTTAGGGTTTTTAGATTTGAAAAACTGAGAATTATTCAAAGTATTACCTATATTATCAACCCGCATACTATTATTAAAAACAGCATTTCCAGATGCAACACTTGTCGTAAAGAAAGCTTGCCCAGATGCAATTTTACCATTCGGTATAGATATATTAGATCCAATACTTATGGATCCAGTTCCAATTCCTCCTGTAAAATTATAAGAAGCATAATCATCTGAAGTATAAGCATAGGCACCTGTACCTGCAGTTCCATTAGTTATGTTTGATGCTAATTGAATAGTTGTGTTATGAGTCCAAAAATATATTGTCCCTTCTATCACACCTAAGTTTTCAGCCAAAAATTTATCGGCATTCAAAGCAGATGGATATGGATTCCCTATTAAATTTGATGTATTTGCAGCTCCAATTGGCGTATTTATAATTCCATTATTAGGTATGCCCATAAAAGAAGCCTGATAGAAACTTGGTGCTAAATAAGTTTTAGGACCAAGAATAATATACCCCATACCAATTCCCATGGACCCCGTTGGAGATTCTTGTTTCCAGTCATCAATAGTAGCATCATAAGAATAAAAACCATTTGCAGAAGTAGTATTCGGCGAAACTAATTGTAAAACCTGACCTGCTACAGGCGAAGACCAATAGGTATAATCAGTATTTAGAATTACGGTGGTCATTCTCTTGTAAGTAATATCCCCTGTATTTACGGCTGCATCATTAATTTGAACTAAACTTGATTGATCCTCAAAAGTCAAAGTTCCTCCTGCTTGAACTGTAACCTCATTACTTATTGTCATTGTTCTTCCTTGTTTAATGGTAACGGCAGCTCCTCCTACAACTTTACAAGAACAACCAAATAAATCTACATTAGGATCTATTGCTGGCGGATAATTACCTGTAAAAACTAATTTTTGTGTACTATTAGGCGTTCCATTTGACCAAGATGTAGTCCAAGTATTGGTAATGGCTGGATTGATTACAACATTTGCAGTGGCTGATGAACTACATATGCCGTTCGATGCCGAAAAGTTATAGATTCCTACAGCCAATCCTGAGATAGTCATTGTTGTTCCCGTAATTGGATAACTATTAATCACTGTTCCTGTTTGACTTATAGTTCCAGATGCTGGCAAACCACTTAAAACAACACTCCCTGTAGATATTGTACAATCGGGTTGGGTAATAGTGCCTATTATTGGAGCCGAAGGTTCAGTATTTGCTGTTCCAATAACTATTGGAGAACTTACTGAACATCCTACGGCATCGGCACAATTTAAAGTATAAGTTCCTGAATCTAATGCTGTCCTGTATAGAGTAGTCGCACCATCTAACCAAGAAACATCTAATACATTTACATCAATATAGTGTGCACCATAGATACCTTCAAAAAGATTTACCGTTTTTGAATAAACAAGATTATTAGAAGCGTCAAACAATTCTAATAACATATTTTGTCCTCTTTCCTGACAACAATCTGAACGGTTGTATATTCGTAAATAGTCGATATTTTTAGCCGATTGTAAATCAACTTTTATATATTCGTTACTATTTGGTGAGTTACTATGCCAAAAATTATGAGTCGTACTAGTGCTCACAATTATTCCGTCTATGGCTTTTTGCGGACCATAACCTGCGGAATTGTTTAGATAATTTGAACTAGAGGTGGCTGTTGCTCCGTTTGAAGTTAAAGCAACATTTGTTCCTGTAAAAATTTCATGAGCCTCAATTTCTGTCACTTGTTGCCAAGCATCAGCATTTACATATTTTTGCGTTAATTTTATATATCGAACATTAGTAAGACCTCCTGAAAGTGTAGGTGTAATGCTACCGTCATTAGAAGCAGGACAAGTTTCATCTACTTTATTTGGAGTGATTGTTGGCGTTGCATTTACTGTAGCTGTCACGTCAAATCTTGTTGTACTTTCACAACCACTTCCATTGGTTTGCGTGGCATAGTAATGTGTACCATTTACCAATGCTGTTGATGTGGCTAATGCAGTTCCTCCGCTAGATATATCATACCATTTTATGGCAGTTCCTGTTGCCGTTAAATTCGCTACAATAGGCGAGTCACTAGAACAAAATGACTGAGCAGCTGTTCCTGTTGGAGCAGATGGTGCGGTATTTACCGTTACCGTTACTACCGTCGAATTTGATGAGCAACTTCCACTTGATACTACTGCTCGATAATATTGAGTTGCAGTTAATGTACCCATTTGAGCACTTGTTAATGGAGATGCGGTAGCTCCTGAAATATTTGCGAAAGTTACGTTATCCGTTGACGATTGCCATTGTATTGTGCCTGTTTGACCTGATAAAGTGATATTTGTTGGGGAACTACCATTACAAATTGCTTGATTTGAAGAAGCTGTTCCTCCAACACTTGTTGGATTTATTACAAAACTTGCAGGTGTCCTACATCCTGGATTAAGGGAACACTCTGCATAATAAGTTGTTGTTCCTGCTATATTAGTGTTTGCCAATCCAGAACCAGCAACTCCAACTGGATTAAATGGAGAACCAGAACCTAAATAAGTCCCTCCGCTTGATGCGGTGTACCAATCTATTGACCCAGGTATTGTATAAGTAACTGAAATTTGTACGTAATCAACTGTAAAGATTCTGGTAATACCACTACTACATTGAGCAGACTGTGCAACTCCGAAATTTGAATTATTAATATCAGCGGCTGTTAATCCTGCGTTCCAATTATCAGCTGTTCCCCCATAAACTACATCTGTAAATGAACCTGACCAGTTGGTTGCCTTAGCTTTATTGTCCCCAACAAGTGCACTTGAACCATTATAAAGTTGTACTATTACATCTGCTCTAGTTCCACTTGTGTTATTAACCATTTTATTTATGGTAACAACTATTCCATTAATGGTTGCGTTGGTTGGTATACTGAATCCAAAATTACTTGCTCGGAGAATTTTGCTATCACTAGAATTCGTTAATCCTACAGAGGCGTATGGAGTTCCTGTTGTTGTAATATTTCCTGGATTAGTCCAAGAAGTCCCAGTCCCTGTTGAAACAGCAGTTCCAGCATTATTAGCCCCAACAGTAACTGGATCTACTGAACCACAAGTTCCAGATGCGGTCAAAGTTCCCGAACCACCCACACAAATAGAAGTGCCAGTGGCTGTTGGTGGAATATTCAAAGTTACTGTTACATCAAATCTAGATGTACTCTCGCAACCACTTGCATTAGTTTGTGTTGCATAATAATGAGTTGCATCTACTAATGCTGTTGTTGATGCCAATGCACTACCTCCAGTAGCTGCCGCATACCATTTTAAAGATGTTCCCGTAGCTGATAAATTGGCTACAGTTGGTGAATTACTAGTACAAAAAGTTTGTGAAGCTGTTCCTGTTGGTGTTGCTGGCAAAGCATTTACTGCAAATGAAGTTGCACTTGTGGCAGTACCACTTGGCGTTATAACTTTTATAGTTCCTGTCGTTCCTGCTGCCGGAGTAGCTGTAATTTGCGTTGATGAATCTACTATAAAAGACAAAGCACTTGTCCCGCCAAAAGTTACTATAGTTGCTCCCGTAAAATTCGTACCCGTTATTACTACCGGAGTAGTACCCACACAACCACTTGAAGGCGTAAAACTTGAAATTGTAGGAGGTGTAGCAACTAAAACATTAATAATATAATCTTCTGCTTGACCCCAATCATTACCACTAAAACAAGGGTCATTTGAATAAAATCCGCTAGAAATAAACGTTTTTACAACTCTCATCTTGGTGTTTCCTGTTAACGCCGCTAATGGAACAGTAATGTTTCCTGTTGCTGATATAGCATCCGTTCCATCTGAATTCGTAATGGTACCTATATCATATTTTTCATTAGCATTATTTCCAAAAACCCCATTCTGATCCCAATCTATATATACTTTAATATATTCCATAAAATTTCCAACTGTATTCCCTTTAACAGAAATAGCGTTTGTCGCTGATCCTTGTACAACAGATCCTGTGATACAGAAACTTTCTAGACTAGAACCACCAAGCGCATTTGTTGTTGTATTATTGATTCCTGCAAAAGTGACATTTGTAATTGGTTCAACATTAGAATTATAAGACGGAGTACAATAATTTTTTAAAGAAGAAGTGTAAGTAAGCTCTATTTGACCATTCCCTCCATTCCCTCCTGATTTACTTGAACCAGTAGCTTCACCACCGCCACCGCCGCCGCCAGGAGCATTACCATTATCTCCATTATTATTAGATCTTCCTGCTCCACCTAAACCGCCAGCACCAGCAGCATTCCCGCCATCACCTCCTGTATTGCTTCCGCCTGCTCCTCCAGCTCCTCCAATTATGTTAGTTGTACCTCCAATAGCTAATCCTCCAAAACCCTTTGTAGCATTTCCATTTTTATCTCCACCTTTTCCTCCATAAGCAGTCAAAGTCAAAAAAGAGGAATCTCCTCCATTCCCACCATTTCCTGTAGTACCGTTTCCTCCAGTACCTACAGTATAAGGAATAATTTGCCCTGGTGTAACAGAAAAAACATTATATGTATAGCCCCCAGCTCCTCCACCTTCTCCACCATTGCCGCTACTAGTAGATCCTCCACCGGCTCCACCGGCTCCCCACACTTTTACTTCAATCGAAGTGACATCACAAGGCACCGTAAAAGTCCCTGATGAAGTAAATGTTTGTGTTTGCCCAAAAGACATTAGTGATGAAAATGAAAAAACCGAAACCATCAGGAACAAAAAAATTGCTCTTGATGGTTTTATTAAGGAAGTCAAATGTGAAATGATGTCAAGCTTCTTCTTTTTCACCATTCCAAATTTTAATATGTAAATGTTTAAATTTTTCAATTAAATTGTTTTTTATAAAACCACGCTCAAAAAATAAAAATGTTTTTTGAAAGTTCTCAGAATTCTAATGCCAAAAAATATATATAATTTTTATAATAACTATTCGATTAAAAAAATATACTAATAAATTATAAATCGGATGCAAACATAAAAAATATAAACTGATAAAAAATATTTTTAATCGACAAACTACATAAATTTATAATTAATAACGAGACATTTCTTATGAATGTCATTATTATTGATTAGAGAAAGGAATTTTTGAATAAAAATTTTAGTGCTTCCTGAAAATTCGAAAAGCTGATATTGAGGGCATAACCACTAATTAACTACAATTTTTTTACTGCTTTCGCCTTTCATTGTTTTAACTTTTACAATGTAAATTCCTGAACTTATATTTTTTATTGGTATCTGAACATTATTCTGCACACTATCTTTAACATCCCAATTTTCTATGTTTTTCCCCTCCATATTGAAAAGAGCAACTGATTTCACTGCTGAATCCAACAAATTGTTGTGGATAATTAATGTCTTATAATTATTTGAATAAAATACCATAATTCCATCTTCAATATCCGTTTCAACGACTGCTAGTGTTTTACTTGTGTTTTTATACTTCAATATAAAACGGTCATTATAGGTTCCTGCCAAAGTGGTAAAAGAATAGGCCTCACTTTTTAAATCAGCTGTTGTATTAGCCAACTTGTCTTCTAGAAATACCGCTTGATTTGTAAGTAATCCATCTGTTTGATCAATACTAATAGTGAATTCACCTTCAATAGTTGACTTAAATCCTAGTGGCACTGTATCATTTTCATCAAATGGCAAAGCACGACCTTGAATAACTAAATTCTTATCTTGGTTCACGCTATAAAAATCTACAAATTCGTTACCGTCATAACTTACTCCATCAAAACGGCTATCATAATCATTTGTAGCATCAGTTATATAACCCACAAGGGCTTGTTTGAAAGCACCCTGACTGTTTTTTAAGTCCAACCAGATACGGTTTTTCTCCACTACATTTGCAGTTTTACCTTTAGGATTTTTAGTTTTGAAAAATTGTTGATTAATCCCTGTCCCATCAGGTACTGTTGAGCCACTCAATCTCATAGCATTGTTAAATACAATCTCATTAAGACCAACAATATCGACATTACTTGATGCAAAAAACCCTTGTCCTGATGCTATTTTTCCAGTTGGTTTAACTCCTCCACTTAGTGCTGATGTTCCCGAACCCACACCCACACCACCAACTGAATTATAGGAAGCATAATCGTTTGAAGTGAAAGCATAAGCTCCAGATCCTAAACTAGTATCTGCTGGATTATCAAGTTGAATAGCCGTATTATGTGTCCAAAAATAAAGAGTACCATCTAAAACACCCGAATTATAGTCTAAAAAAGTTTCTGCATCTAAGGCTGATGGATACGGATTTCCTATAAGATAAGAACTATTAGGAATAACTCCTGCGATTTTCTGAATACCATTGTTAACTTTACCAGAAAAAACAACCTCTGATGGATTGTTCCCAGAAGGGCCACTTATAGGTGTTGGCACCATAATAATATATCCTTTTCCTGGATTCATAGTGGTTGCAAATGACCAATCGTCACCATTATCATCATAACCATCTACTGGAGCTACATCTTCAAAATTCTCAGGTAAATATTCATAAGCATTCTCTGTATGCCAACCTTTATTCAGAAAAGTAGTTGCTATATTTGTTGAAACAACTGGAGTTGACCAATAAGTGTAATCATATTGCTTAAAAGAAGTTGTAAATCTGTGTATATTTGTTACTCCATTATTTGTCACTATTCCTAAGTCATTAACCATTACTAAAGAACCTTGGTCTAATACATCTAAAACACCATTAACTGTTAGATCCTTTTGAATTGTTACATTTTTACCTGGCGTAATAGTTAAAGTAAACCCAGAGTTAACTATTAAGCTACAAGCATTTAAATCCCCATTTGATGATGTGTTATAATTCCCATTTATAATTACTAAATTATCACTTGTTGGAACTCCAACAGGAGACCACATTCCGTTCCACGTTTTAGTTGTCACCGAGTTAATAGATACACTTGTAGCATTAGAAATACATCCTGATAAATTTTTTGCAGTTACGTTATAGGTTTCAGCCGCAACTGAAGTGAAAATTCCCGTCGTATTCGTATAGTCCAAACCATCAATACTATAGTTCATTCCAACTGGTGACGACACGGTTATTGTTCCAGTTGAAGAGTCACAAGAAGGCTGTGATACATTCACTATAGGTGTTGTTGGCAATGGATTTATCGTTACTGTTACAGGAGCAGTATATGTCGAATAAAAAGTATATCCTCCAATTACAGAAACTGTCCTTCGCCGATAACTTGTTGTGCTGTTTAAAGCTGGCGGAGAATAAGATACTCCTATTGATCCTGCAATAGTAACATAACTACCCGTTGCATTTGTCTGCCATTCGTATGTAATTGTTCCTGAACCTATAGCGGCCGTCGTTGATGTCAAAGCAGCTGGGGTTGATCCATTACAAATCGATTGTGATATCCCTATTGCTCCTGCAGTAACAACATTAATACCGCCAGCAGATTCAATTTCCGCAAATAAGTACAATGCTCCACCACCAACACAAACTGCGTATTGGACAGTCCCTACAAAAATTTCATCATTATTATTACAACTTCCATTTAAACTAGCTGAACCATTTTGAAGATATAGGGTAACATTTGAAGGTAATCTAATATAAGTATGATCAAAATTAATGTGTCCATTAGGAGAAGTGACAACTATTAATTGTGAATTTATAGTAATATCAGCAAATTTATTTAAATCTATCGTTCCAGAAACAATTATACTATTAGCAGAAACTGGTGTAACATCAAGAGTCACAGTTTTTCCAGACGGTATTACTACATCATCAGCCGCTGTTGGAATCGTACCCAAAGACCAGTTCCCAGCTGTACTCCAAAGCAACTTTCCTCCAACGCTTGTTGAACCAGTATAAGTATTTGTTGCACCAAAAACGGCTGTTTGAAGCAGAACTAAAAATAAAGAAAGAAGTATTTTTTTATTCATGATACTATATATTTTATTTTATCTTAAAATCAATTTTTATACTGTTCCTCTATAAAATGGAAATCATAAATTCGAGACAAAGAAATAAAAGAAAGGTACAACCTTAAAATTAAGTCGGTTAACTACATTTATTCTCGTTATAAAGCCCTTTTGCAGAAATTAAAATCGACATATTTGGAAGTTAAATTAAAAACCCGAAATTTGAATGCTAAACGCTTCCATTATCAATAAATAAAAACTTCGCAGTGAAAGAACGCTATTCCATAAAAGAAGCTATTCAAAAGATAGAATATTTTTGTGCCTATCAAGAAAGGTGTCACGATGAAGTGGTTTCAAAATTGTGGACTATGAAAATGGATTCAGGAGAAATTGACCAAATAATGGTGCATCTCATCGCCGAAAATTTTCTGAACGAAGAACGATTTGCTTGTAGTTTTGCAAGAGGGAAACACCGCATCAAACATTGGGGAAAAATCAGAACTACCAATGAATTGAAGTTTAAAAACATATCACAAACCCTTATCAACACTGCGCTTAAAGAAATTACTCCCGAGGAATATTTGGAGACTTTTCACTCATTTGCAGAAAAAAATTGGGAATCAATTAGAGAAACTAACACTCTAAAAAAACGTAAAAAATTCTGTGATTATATGCTTCGCCGAGGTTTTGAAAGCAATTTGGTTTACGACAAAGTGAAAGAATTGGAAAAATTGGAACACGGATGACACAGATTTGCTAAAGCAAAAACACGGATAAAAACGGATTTTTTCAAACCCTAAGTAACGAGAAAGATATAATGTCGCAATTATTAAAAAGAGTTTTTGCCACAGATTAAGAAGGATTAAAAAGATTTTTAAGCTAATTAATCTGTGCTAATCTGTGGCAAAGGAATTCATTAAAATACGACATTAAATTTTAGCTATTACTTATAAGACATATAAGGTCATTTAAGTTAGAAAACTTTTAAAATAATCCGTGTGAATCCGTTTAAATCTGTGGCTAAAAAACCGTGAACTTTGTGTTTTCGTGGTTAAATTCCCAACAAAATACTCACTGCATTTCCACCAAAACCAACTGAGTTGACAAGCACTTTTCGGATATGTTTTCTTGGTTTTTGAACTTCAACAAATGGAACGCCAATAAATTCTTGATGTTGCACCATCAAAATAGCCAGTTCCATACTCAACATCCCTGATGCACCAAAAGTGTGACCAATTTTCCATTTATTAGTAGTAAGCATTGGCAATTCTGTTCCAAAAACTTTTTGAATGGCTTTAAATTCCGTTAAATCACCCGCTTTTGTTCCTGGAGCGTGCATCACAATGACATCCACTTCGGATGAATCTATATTTTCCAAAGCCATTTTCATCGATTTTTGAAAACAAGTTGCTTCAGCCGAAATGGAAATGTTATGTTCCAAAATTTCAGTGGCATAACCAATGCCTTCAACATAAGCCAAAGCATTTTCTTTTCGTCCCATTTCCAAACAACAAACGGCGGCACCTTCGCCAAGAATCATTGTGTTTTGGGTTTTCTCTAAATCAAAAGCCTTATTAGGAAAGGCTTCTTCACTATTTGAATAAATTTTCAAAGCCCGCATTTGACCAATCGTAAAATCCGTCAACGGTGCTTCGCTTCCACCTACCAAAAATTTGTCAATCATTCCCGAACGAAGCCAAGCCACTCCGTTCAACAAAGCGTGCAAAGCGGTAGAACACGTAATAGAATGCGAAATCTCAGGTCCAGAACTTTGTAAATCGTGGGCAACCCAAGAGGAAATATTTCCCAAAGTAGTCGTTGGCGAAGCTAAAGTTTGCGCTTTTCCTGTTTCTAAATATTCTTGAAAGTGTTTTTCGAATAAATCCGTCGCACCACGAGAAGAACCAATGTTAATTCCGAAAACATCATTCGTGGTCCAACCCGCATTTTCAATAGCTTTCCGCGAAACTGCCATTGCAAACAAAACTGTTTTGTCTAAAGATTTGTATTTAATGTCTGATTGCTTTAAATCTTCAATTATTTCATTTGAATCATCATCCAATTTGGCAACCAAGGTTTCTTTATGGTCTAAAAAATGATTTGTAAAACAATGATTTGTATTTTGATAATTTTCCCAAATTGTCTTCGAGTCATTGCCCAATGGGGAAATAGATGCTATGGAGGTAATAGAGATAGTTTTTGACAAGGCTTTTTATTTTGATGCAAAGGTCGTGAAGTTTTTTGTAAAAATGGGACACAGATGACACGGATTTGCTAAAGCAAAAACACGGATTTTTAAATTTTAACCATACAAGAC
The DNA here is from genome assembly GCF_028712645.1 of Flavobacterium sp. GTDB lineage: Bacteria > Bacteroidota > Bacteroidia > Flavobacteriales > Flavobacteriaceae > Flavobacterium. The sequence goes on from NZ_JAQTPQ010000007.1 coordinate 12,167, forward strand.
ATATAAGTACATTTAGGTTTAAAATCTTTTGAAAAAATTTGTGTAAATCCTTTTAATCCGTGAAATCTGTGACTAAATAATAGTGAACTTTGTGCCTTCTTTGTGAACTTCGTGGTTAAATCCTAAACTATTTCTAAAGCATTTTCGACCACTTCATACACTTTTTGCAATTGCATATCGGTCATAATATAAGGTGGTAAAATATAGACTACGTTTCCAACTGGCCGTAAAATCACACCGTTTTCAATAAAGAAATCATAGAGTTTATTGCGCAATGTTCCATAATAAGAAGCTTGGTTTTTGGTCTTTATTTCCAAGGCAAAAATCACTCCGAGAACTCGTGTTGTAGTTACTTTTGGATGTGATTCAATATACTTTTGAAAAGCCAAATGCCTTTGATTTATTCGAGCAATATTGCCTTGCATTTCATTGGTTTGCAACAACTCCAAACTCGCCAAAGCCGCAGCACAACCCGTTGGATTTGCCGTAAAAGTATGACCGTGAAACAATGCCTTATTGATGTCCTCATCATAAAAAGCTTCAAAAATAGCCGAAGTAAAAGTGGTAATCGCCATTGGAATTGTCCCGCCTGTCAAGGCTTTCGACAAACACATCATATCGGGTTTTTCGGTTAGATAATTGCAGGCAAAAGTTTTCCCTGTTTTCCCGAAACCAGTCATCACCTCATCTGCAATAGTAAGTACATTATTTTTCTTGCAAATTCGAATCAATTCATCAAGTGATTCCGGTTCGTACATTACCATTCCTGCTGCTCCTTGAACTAGTGGTTCAAATATAAATCCTGCACAATTATTGTTTTTTATAGCTTCACGCAATGCAGAATAACTAGCTTCTTCGTTCCCTTTTGTTGGAACAGGAATCCGAACTACATCAATAAACATTCCTTGAAAAGCTTGGGTATAAAAGGAAATTCCGCTTGCTGCCATTGCTGCAAAAGTATCGCCGTGAAAGGCATTTTCGAAAGCAATTATCGTGGTTTTCTTTTCTCCTTTATTGAAAAAATATTGCAAAGCCACTTTAATTGCCACTTCAACAGCTGTTGAACCATTGTCGGAAAAGAATATTTTTTGTTGGTTTTTGGGCAAAGTTTCCATCAGCTTTTCAGCCAAAACTACGGCAGGTTCGTGAGTGAATCCGCCGAAAAGAACGTGTTCTAAAGTCGTAAGTTGTTTGTAAATCGCATCGGCAATAAATTTGTTGGAATGTCCAAAAGGATTTACCCACCAAGAGGCGATTGCATCAATATATTCTTTGTCATTTTCGTCCCAAAGCAATGCGCCTTCTCCTCTTTTTATAGCAATAGGAAGTGCAACCGTTTTGTGTTGTGTATAAGGATGCCAAATGTATTTTTTGTCTCTATCGGTTAGGTTCATTTGAATGCTGATTAGCTATTTATATTTTATAAATTCAATAAATTCTCGCGAAACAAATCGGCGTATTCTCTAATTACGGCTTTATCAAAATAAGGTTCTTGTTCTATTCTTCCAATACATTTAATTCCCGTTTTATTTAGAATTATCGCTTCAGAAGATTTATTTTGCTCTCCGCTAAAAATGATTCCAGCGATATTTATTTTTCTGTTTTGTAATGCTTCTATGGTCAATAAAGTATGATTGATACTTCCCAGATAATGTCTAGAAACAATGATTACTTTATAGTCATTTTGGATTAAATCAATAATACAATCCTTTTCGTTCAACGGGACAAAAACGCCTCCAGCTCCTTCAATGACAAGATGATTTTTAGTTTTTGGTTCTTTGATTAGTTTTAAATCGATGGTGATTCCATCTAATTCTGCTGCGAGATGCGGACTCGCCGGTGTGTTTAATTTGTAACTATTACTGTGTAATATGGTTTTATTGTTTGAAATATAACTTTCGATTTTATGACTATCTGAATTGTCCAAATCACCTGCTTGGATGGGTTTCCAATAATCGGCTACGAGTGCTTCGACAATAATTGCGGAAGCAATGGTTTTACCGACATCGGTTGAAATTCCTGTTATAAATAGTTTCATATTTTAGCCACAGATGACACGGATTTAACGGATTTTTTTAATTCTTTCTGTTGTTTGTGAAAATGAGCCTTTTGATTTCTGGTTTTTCGCCAAAATTCAATAATAATCCAATTTCAACATTTGTTGCTTTTAAATAATTTAAAGTTTGAGCATAATGAGCCTTCACTAAAGTATCACAAGCCTTTAATTCTACAATAATTACATCGTCAATCAATAAATCTGCAATAAAATTACCGACAAGTTCATTTTTGTAATAAACTTTAATTTGTTTTTGGGCTTCCACCTTAAAACCTTTTGATTTTAATTCCAAATACATTGCATTTTGATAGACATTTTCAAGAAACCCACAACCTAATTCGTTGTAAACTTCATAAAAAACTTTTAAAATCGATTCCGATAATTCTTTGTGTAAAATTTCAGTCATTCTTCGCATTTAAAAATTAAAATCAGTGAAAATCCGTTAAATCCGTGTCATCTGTGGCTAAAAAAACAAAAGTACTCAACAAAGCCAACACTTCAGAGATTTCTTCTTTTGAATTGTAACTATGCAAACAAAAGCGTAACCGTTCTTGACCTTCGGGAACCGTTGGCGAAAGAATAGCTTTGACGTCAAATCCCTTTTCCTGAATTTGATTAGCAATTGATTTTACCTTTTCATTTCCTGGAATTATGGCACTTTGAATGGCAGATTTGCTTTTGACAAACATAGGTTTCAATCCCAATAAATGCTGAACTTGGTTGAAATGGATGCTATTTTCTTTAAGCTTATTAATTGTTTGGTTTTCTGATTCTAAATGTTGGTAAGCTACTAAAATCGTAGCAACCGAATGTGGCGACAATCCCGTGGTATAAATAAAACTTCGTGAGAAATTGACGAGATAGTCTTTCAATTCCTGACTTCCTACAACTGCTGCGCCGTGACAGCCTAATCCCTTACCAAATGTCATTATTCTGGCAAAGACTTGGTTTTGCAAACCTAACATTTGAACCAATCCTTCTCCTTTTTCTCCAAAAACTCCAAGTGAATGCGCTTCATCAACAACCAAGTAACATCCGTATTTTTCAGAAACGGCAACTAATTCTTCCATATTCGGACAATCGCCATCCATAGAGAAAACACTTTCGGTGACAATGTAAACTTCGGTTAAATGAGTTTGAAAACGTTCAATGAGTTTTTCTAAATCCTCAAAATCATTGTGATTAAATTTATAAGCTTTGGCATTCGAAAGCTGAATTCCATCACGAATGGAAGCGTGACACAACTCGTCATACAAAATCAAACCGCCTTTTTGTGGAACAGAACTGAAGAAACCAACATTCGCATCATAACCCGAATTAAAAATCAAAGCACTTTCCGATTGATGGAATTGGGCAATGAAACTTTCCGCTTCTTGATAGACTTTGTGATTTCCTGATAGTAATCGAGAACCTGTTGCTCCGTTTTGAATGCAATTAGTCTCCAATAAATAGTGGTGAGTTTCTTCGAAAATGGATTTATTTTTTGAAAATCCAATATAATCATTGGAAGCAAAATCGATTAAATCATTGGGCGAAGACAGTTTTCGCAAAGCATTGTTTTGCTTGCGTATTTCGAGTTTGGCAGTAAGGTTTTTTGGAAACTTCATAAGGGCAAAGTTAGGGAATAAATTTGTCTAAAGTATGAGCCACGGATGACACAGATTAAACGGATTTACACTGATATTAATATTAATTATTGTTTATAATTATTTTATTATTGTTTATCAATAATTTTTATATATTTGTATCAAAATATAATTTAATCAATTATGAAAACAACCAAGTACATTGCCTCATTTTTATACTTTGTGGTATTATTTTGCTTTATTGTCACTTCAGCTTATTTTATAATTGGTCAATCAGCGATTTTTTTTGGTAACGATGGGCAATATATTTATAAATACGATGATAATTCGTGGACTACAACAATCGGAAATAAAAATTCTGAAGGGTCATTAGTTCCTGTTCATTTAACTTTGCGAATTCCAGACTCTATCAAAATTAATGAAAACTACTTCGGGATTATTGCAGAGGATTCCTATCCTCAAATAAACAATCAATTCTTAAAAGAAAACAGAAAAGTAAAGGCCATAAACATATATAATGTTATGTCAATGGGCAATCACACGTTTGCATTTGAAGAAGATGGAAACTATAAAAATCGGAATTCTTTCCAGTTCATTAAATATATAAATGGTGGAAATGCTCAATATTTAAGCATAAAAACCAATAACTCTTTTACAAATACAGTATTAGGATTAAGAAATCCACTAAAATTTATTTTTTATATTCTACAAATGTACTTTTTAGTATTAATCTTAAAAGAAGTAGCTAAAGAAATTTATTTCTCTAATGTCCTTTCTAAATACATTTCTAAACTTGGCTATTTACTGCTTTTTTCACAATTGATTCCCTTAATTTATGCCTTTATAGACAACAAATTATTTGGAAGCATAATTATAACTCCACAAATTTTAAAATCTTTACAAAATGGCTATTTCGAAAATATCAAAGTATCATTTAACCCAACGATTGATATAAATATTTACATAGTTCTTTTGGGTGCTGTATTGGTATTGTTTACTAAACTTATAGAAAGAGGACGAACTTTGGAAGAAGAAAACGAATTAACAATTTAAGCTATGCCTATCATTGTAAACCTTGATGTAATGCTTGCCAAGCGTAAGATGCGTTCCAATGAACTTGCAGAAAAAATTGGCATTACAACAGCCAACCTCTCTATTTTGAAAACAGGAAAAGCAAAGGCAATTCGGTTTTCGACATTAGAGCTGATTTGTGAAATTCTGGAATGTCAACCTGGAGATATTATGGAGTTTGTAAAGGAATAAAATCAATAGATTGCATCATTCCTCAGCAATGACAGAAAACAAAAAAGCCAAACATCACTGCTTGGCTTTTCGTTTTTATACTGAAATTGTCTTAGTCGGCTAATACAATTACTTTATTGTCTTTCATTTCAATTGTTCCGGAATTGATAGCTAGTGTATAGTTCTGATCGTTCACTTTCGTAAATAAATCTTCCGATTCCTTACTAAATTTGAAACTTGGAGCTGTAATTTTTACAATTCCTTTTTGAAGCAAAGAAACAATAGGTGCGTGATTATTCAGCATTTGAAAATCTCCAACAACTCCAGGTAATGAAACCGAAGTTACTTCGCCTGAAAATAATTTTGCTTCTGGTGATACTATTTCTAAAATCATATTTTTAAAGTTAGAAGTTAGAAGTTAGAAGTTAGAAGTTCTGAAAACTGCCAACTGAAAACTGCTAACTGATTTTATGCTTCTGCCAACATTTTTTCTCCTGCTTCGATAGCTTCTTCAATAGTTCCTTTAAGGTTGAAAGCTGCTTCTGGCAAGTGATCTAATTCTCCATCAATAATCATATTAAATCCTTTGATAGTATCTTTGATATCAACTAAAACTCCTTTCAATCCTGTAAATTGTTCCGCTACGTGGAATGGTTGAGACAAGAAACGTTGCACACGTCTAGCTCTTGAAACCGCCAATTTATCATCTTCAGAAAGTTCTTCCATACCCAAAATCGCAATAATATCTTGCAATTGTTTGTATTTTTGAAGAATTTCTTTTACTCTTTGTGCACAGTTATAATGGTCATCACCAATAATTTGTGGAGTCAAGATTCTTGAAGTTGAATCCAATGGATCCACCGCAGGATAAATACCTAACTCAGCAATTTTACGAGACAATACTGTTGTTGCATCAAGGTGAGCAAATGTTGTTGCTGGCGCCGGGTCAGTTAAGTCATCCGCAGGAACGTAAACCGCTTGTACAGATGTAATAGATCCTTTGTTTGTAGAAGTGATACGCTCTTGCATTGCTCCCATCTCAGTTGCCAATGTTGGTTGGTAACCTACCGCAGATGGCATACGACCTAAAAGTGCCGATACCTCAGAACCTGCTTGTGTAAAACGGAAGATGTTATCAACGAAGAATAATACGTCTTTCCCTTGATCTGAACCTGCTCCATCACGGAAATATTCTGCAATAGATAATCCTGAAAGTGCTACACGAGCACGAGCTCCAGGAGGTTCGTTCATTTGACCGAAAACAAAAGTAGCTTTAGACTCTCTCATTCCAGGCATATCAACTTTAGATAAATCCCATCCACCATTTTCCATGGAGTGCATGAATTCATCGCCGTATTTTATAATTCCTGACTCTAACATCTCACGAAGCAAGTCATTTCCTTCACGTGTTCTTTCTCCTACTCCTGCGAATACTGAAAGTCCACCGTGACCTTTTGCAATATTGTTGATCAACTCTTGAATCAATACTGTTTTACCAACACCAGCACCACCGAACAATCCAATTTTCCCTCCTTTTGAGTAAGGCTCAATCAAATCGATTACTTTAATACCTGTAAATAAAACTTCTGATGAAGTTGATAAATCTTCGAATTTTGGTGCTGCTCTGTGAATTGACATTCCGTTTTCACCAGATTTTGGTAAATTACCTAAACCATCAATTGCATCTCCAATTACGTTAAACAAACGTCCGTAAACATCCGCACCAATTGGCATTTGTATTGGAGCACCTGTTCCAACTACTTCATAACCTCTGCTCAAACCGTCTGTTGAGTCCATTGATATGGTACGTACAGTGTTTTCACCAATGTGAGATTGTACTTCTAGAACTAATAAAGTTCCGTCTTTTTTTGTGATTTCTAATGAATCATAAATTTTTGGAAGTTCAACATCTTTACCGTTGAAAACTACATCGACAACTGGTCCGATGATTTGGGCAACTTTTCCTATTACTTTTGACATTGCTTATGTATTTATTAAATAGCTATTCAGGTTTATGAAGTTCAACTAATTGAAACTAATCAACTAGCCACGTTTTTCAGTGCGCAAAGATAATTTTTTAAAATATAAAAATCAATACTTTTTTTATAAAAAAACAGACTGTTTTTAAAGGAATCCTATCATAAGAGAGAATAACTAATAAAAACAAAAAAACCATCCCGCAAGTTGGGATGGTTTTTAAAAATAATCTGAATTAATATTTATGGATTAATTGTCCAAGAAGCAAAATATTGTTGCCCTATTAATCCCGCACCTATAACTTGGAAATATTCTTTCCCTCCTAGATTAGATGCGCCCACTTTAATTACTGATTTTAGTTTTGGAATTCCGTAGTTAATTTGAGCATCGATAACAGTAGCTGCAGCAATCATTCCGTCAGCCATTGTTGACTCCCATTTATATTCACTATTCCATCTTCCACTAACACTAAATCCGAAATTTTCGAATAATTTATCATTACCAAAGCTTGCTTTAATTCTATGTTTTGGAGTGTTGAATCCAGCTTCAAAACTTGGATCTTTTGCTTGGTCAAAATTAAATTGAGCATAGTTGTAGTTAGCTCCAAGATCAAAGTTTCCAAACACTTTTCTAGAAACTCCAATACCAAAACCTAGTGATTTTATTTCAAGATTCGTATTGGTGTATAGTTGGTATGCTCTATAATCACTATTCTTAAGTGCAAGCACGCTTTGTACATTTGGATTATTCATATAAGGAACCGGATCCGTTGCGCCAGATGCAAAATCCAAAGTTTCGCTGGCAGTACCATATAATGGCGCAACAACGGTCAAGTTGCCAATAAAATTATTGTAAACATTATAGTATCCGTTAATATCAAAATTAATTTTCTCTATTTGCGAACGATAGCCTATCTCAAATGCTTTTACCTCTTCTGGTTTTACTAATCCAACATTTGTTTTTTTCAATAATGCTGGATTACCTGTTGCACTAAATGCCCCCACAGATGCTGCAGTATAAGAATTGTTGTATGCTTTTTCTCCAGTCATTATAGCGGTATTAGACCCTAATATAAATTGCCCATAAGGCGATATATAACCACTACCATTAACGTTATTTCCTCTAACCTCTGAAAAACGAGCTAAATTGTCTGGAGCAGAACCGACCAATGCAGCGCTTCCAACATCGAACCCTATATATTGGTCTTGGGTGCTTGGATTTCTAAATCCTGTTTGATAAGATGCTCTAAAATTGTGTTTTTTACTTTCGCCAGCTGAATATACCAATGATACTCTTGGAGAATAACTACCATCAAAGTTTTTAGCTTTGTCATAACGAATAGATCCCGTAAATTTCAACCTATCATCTAAGAATTTTTTCTGTAATTGGGTATATGCACCATATTCGTTATAATAAATAGGCCCATTGGCATCAGTATAAATTCTTCCATGAGAATTCAATTGATATTGTCTAAAAGATCCTCCTACTTGAATCTCAGCAAATTTGACGATGTCCTTGAAATTATAATTAGCATCTGAGTGATAAATTTTTGAATTATCTACCAGTTTTGAACCCGTCAATACACTCGGCTCAGCAATTACTTTGTTGAAAGCGGTTTGAAAAGCAGCGGTTCCAGGAATTAATCTGCCTGTTTCTGCCACATTACGAGCAAGTGCTTGAGACGCTGTGGCGTTGCCTGCATAAGTTGACCCTAATAATCCCGCGAAACCTTGGGCATAAGCAACTGCATATTGTGTAAACCAATCTGCATCAGATTTCCATGCTCTATTTACATTAATCCCTGTAAATTGCATATCATACGATTTCCCTCCATCCTCACTAGTGGTATAACCTCTCACGAAAAAGTTTTTACCTTTTAACTCTAATTTATGTTGTTGCATAAAAAAGTTATTCAAATAATATCTGTTTGCACCTTGGTAAACAGCGTTCCCAAAGCCAAATTTACTCTGCCAAATAACCTCTAGATTTTCGTTTCCAAAAGGTCTGTAGTGAAGAGAAAAGTCGATTTTAGTGTTACTTGCTTTATTGTCTGTTAAATCCGTTTCATTGTATCCCGTTCTTGACACATTCCCTTGATTAGCCAAGGTTGGTAATAATGCTGCAAATGCTGGATTGGCTGCTGCAATTTTTTGCCCAACATTATAGATATTTGTGCTTACCTCATCTCCATATACATTTATACCATCGTAATTTTTGTCACTTCTAGTGATTCCTGGACGAGTCTTATCATCATAATTTGTAGCATACCAATCCGTTCCCTGCATAAAAGTAAGATTAGCTTTTGCAGCAAATTTTGGACTAAAAGCATGTGCTAATCTTATTCCAAAATCATGAAAATCATTTGTTCCTGCAGCTTTTTGGCTTGTTGAACCATATTTAAAATAGGTTGAAATACCTTGATAAGTAAATGGACTTTTACTGTTCATAAACATAATACCATTAAAAGCATTGGCACCATATAATGCAGAAGACGCTCCTGGAAGCAACTCCACACTTTGAACATCGATTTCCGAAACACCAATCATATTACCAAGCACAAAGTTTAAAAGAGGAGAAGAGTTATCCATCCCATCAACTAGTTGCATAAAACGCACATTTGAAACAGTTGCAAAACCACGAGTGTTTATGGACTTAAAAGTCAAACTACTTGTGTTCATTTGCACTTCTTTCAGGTTTTCTAATCCATCATAAAATGTAGGAGAAGCAGTTTTCTTAATATCTTTAATTCCCATTCTTTCAATGGTAACAGGAGATTCAAGAATTTTCTCTGGAGTTCTTGATGCAGAAACAACAATTTCATTCAACATTGTTTGTTCGTCAGCAAGTTTTACATTTACTTTTTGGTTACTTGAAGTAATATTAATTTTTTTCGATTCAAAACCTACACTAGTTACTTCAATAGCAAAAGGAGGTTTTTGTGATGTTTTCAAAACAAAAGATCCGTCGAAGTCAGTAGCTACTCCTGCAGAAGGATCTCCAGCTACTTTAACACTAGATCCAGAAATAGGTTGGTTGTTACTGTCTGTAACAGAACCTGAAATTGTGCTTTGAGCAAAGGTTATGCTACAAAAGAACAAAGACAAAACAAGTAAATACACTTTCATTTGGTTAAATTTAATGGTTAGTGAAGTAAAAGTAAAAATATTTTTGATATTATTATAAATAGAGGCAAAAAAAACTATAATTATCAATATTTTAATTCATTTATAATTATTTCATATTAGCGGATTTTTAATTTTATTAACAACTATTTTGTTAAAAGTTCAAAAAAATACTATGCTTGCATATATTTTTTTGAAAAAAAAATGAATTATTCCTAAAATACTCCCTATATAAGTAATTATATAAATTAAAAAAAGCGAGAAAAAAACTCGCTTTAGAAAAAAAATATGTAGGTTTTTACTTATTCAACCGTTACGGACTTCGCTAAATTGCGTGGCTGGTCAACATTACAACCTCTCATTACTGCAATGTGATAAGATAAAAGCTGCAAAGGAATTGTTGTTATTAATGGAGATAAAGCATCTGATGTTTCTGGAATTTCAATTACATAGTCAGCAAGTTCACGTACTTGGGTATCCCCTTTAGTCACTACCGCTATAATTCTACCGCTTCTTGATTTTATTTCCTGAATATTACTAACTATTTTGTCATAATGTCCTTGTTTTGGTGCAATGATAACAACTGGCATTTGATCATCTATTAATGCAATTGGCCCATGTTTCATTTCGGCTGCAGGATAACCTTCTGCATGAATATATGAAATCTCTTTAAGTTTTAGAGCGCCTTCAAGTGCAACAGGGAAATTATAACCTCTTCCTAAATACAAACAATTTGAAGCGTCCTTAAATGTAGCCGCAATTTCTTTTGCTTTATCATTAGTTTCTAATGCTTCCTTAACTTTTTCAGGGATTATTTCCAATTCCTGCAAGTACATATGAAAATCTGAATTAGACAATGTTCCTTTGGCTTTAGCCAAACGCAATGCAATCATTGTTAATACAGTAATTTGTGTTGTAAATGCTTTTGTTGAAGCAACTCCAATTTCTGGTCCAGCGTGAGTATAAGCACCCGCGTGAGTCTCTCTTGAAATAGAAGAACCAACAACATTACAAACTCCAAAAACAAATGCTCCCTGTTCTTTGGCAAGTTTTATAGCAGCCATTGTATCAGCAGTTTCTCCAGATTGTGATATAGCTATTACAACGTCTCGACTATTTATTATTGGATTTCTATATCTAAATTCAGAAGCATATTCAACTTCTACAGAAATTCTTGCAAATTCTTCAAAAATATATTCTGCAACCAAACCAGCATGCCAAGATGTTCCGCATGCAACAATAATGATACGATCTGCATTCAGGAATTTTCCTAAATTATCCTCCACGCCCGACATTTGAATTATACCTTCATTTGCATTAAGTCTTCCTCGATAAGTGTCTTTTATAACACTTGGTTGCTCGTAAATTTCTTTCAACATAAAGTGATCGTAACCAGCTTTTTCAATTTGCTCCAAATTCATTTGAAGCTCTTGAATATAAGGATCAACTAAAGAATCATCTTTAATTTTTCTCACTTTTAATGGTTTGTGCAACCTAATATTTGCCATTTCACCGTCTTCTAAATATACTGCATTTGAAGTATATTCTATAAAAGGAGAGGCATCAGATGCTATGAAATATTCTCCTTCTCCGATTCCAATTGCTAAAGGACTTCCTAAACGTGCAACAACGATTTCATCAGGGTTTTTTTTGTCAAAAACAGCAATTGCATAAGCTCCTACAACTTGATTTAAGGCTATTTGAACTGCTTTGCCTAGTTTTAGTTTTTCGTTTTTCTGTACTTCTTCTATTAGATTTACAAGCACTTCAGTGTCAGTATCTGAACTAAAAACATAACCTCTTTTTATTAATTCCTCTTTGAGTGGGGCATAATTTTCAATAATTCCGTTATGGATTATTGCCAAATCTCCTGAATTGGAAAGATGCGGATGAGAGTTCACGTCATTTGGGACACCGTGAGTCGCCCAGCGCGTATGTCCTATTCCAATAGTTCCATTGATTGTAATTTCTTTATTAGCCTTCGCTTCAAGGTCAGCTACTTTGCCTTTTGTCTTTGAAAGTTTGATGTTCGCTCCATCATACAACATAATCCCTGCACTATCATACCCTCTATATTCTAATCTCTTTAATCCCTTTATTACTATAGGATAAGCTTCTCTGTAACCAATGTATCCAACTATTCCACACATAATTTATAGTTAATTAGGTTTTGTGTAATAAATTTCAAGTTTCAATCTTTTGTCTTCAGGAACTGTAGCTGCACTTCCATAAAGTATAGTTCCCAATGGATTCATAACGCTTGCTTTTGGTGCTTGCGAAATAGCCCCTGCTGTTCTTAAGTGATTAGAATTTGCAGTAGCTATATCTTCGGTAACTACAATACCTAACTTAACATTTGTTGAATCGGCATTTTTTACAAGCCCTCTTATCTGGTCTGTAATCCTAATTTTATAGGTTTTCCCTCTTTTTGATGTTGCATCTAAGTTGATATTCCCGTCAAATATTGTTTTATTTTTTTTGACACTTGTACCTGATGAAGCATCCGTATAATAATCTATCACAGGACGGTTATTAGTTAAATCAAATAAATAAATTCGCTGTGGTTCATAGCTATTTGCCATTGCATCTGTATCAATATTAAAAACAAGATTAGCTTCATTTATTAACCAGCCATTTTTTCTAATATTATCTAATTCATCTGATACACCGTTAGGTCCAGTTAAATTTCCATTTGCATCATATCCTATCAAATCCGTTTTATCAAAAAGGCTGATTACCGCCATTGAACCTTCGCCTCCTTTGACAAATAATTTTTCATCACCAAGGGTTGTATTGGCAGAACTTGTAGCGGTAGAATAGGCCGTTTTTGTATTCGATTGATTCAGCAAACTTACCGTGTTCCCTGTCATATTAAGCACAATAGTTTTAGCGACTCTTGTTGTAGCACCTCCTGTTGTAGAAACCAAATCTTCTTTATAATTAATAGTAATGGTTCCTTTCGAAAAATTCATCATAGCAAGACTTCCAGGATCAGTACCAGATTGTTCCACTTTGAAATATAATCCTCGAAAATATTCCTTAAAAATATCATTGGTAAGCAATTTGCCAGAGGCTGCTGCATCAATTATTTTTGATTTAAAAAAGCTCCTGTTTAAATTCAATTTCATTGAAGGAACTGCTCTTGTTGTTGTGGTCACACCTGTCGTAGCATCTTTAGTATCAACACTATGCTCGGCAGGATTAAAGAAAAATTCATCGTTTTGAGCAACAACAGTAGTGTCATTCAAACGATTTCCTATTTTAAGATTTTCAAAATCAGAGTTTTGATCTGTAAAATATTTTTGTGCAGTTTGAAATCCTCCAATTGGATCTAAATCTCTCATAAAATACCCTGACTCATAAATGCTTAATTTAATTTTAGCATTCGGTTCACCATAAATAGAATCGAGTGTATATACATGGCTACCATCGGTGTTATTCACAGTTTTAGTAGCATCAGTAAAATAAGGTATGTCTAAAATCACATTATCAATAACAGGATTATCCCCAATAACAGGATCGACAGTACTTAGTATTAACTGTGTTGCGAAATTTGCTGTTGTTTTGCCAAAAGCAGGATTGTCATAAATCCCCAATGCGTTTACTGGTAAATTTTTAGATTCTATTGAAGTGATTTTTTGGTTATATGCTACGACATTTGAAGTGTAACTACTCAGAGCAAAATGATTATCACCTAACAAATCGGCACCAATGGAATTATATTCTTTATCACATGAAACAAAGAGAACGATACTTACAACTAATAGAATTTGCTTAAAAAAAGAATTATAACGCATATTTAAAGGAAAAAGTTTAATTTATAGAACACTGTTTTTATAGAAATTGATATACGCATCTGCGAATTTTTCTTTCGGTGCGAAAGGTAAAAAAGGTTTTCCCGAAGATTCTATAAATTTTGTTAAACTTGGAGACACTTTCTCAGAAGCAATAATAACAGCATCCGAATGTTTAATCACAGCTTTCATAATGTTATCATAATCAGGATTTTCCAAATCCAGAATTGCCTCTTTTGGGACACCATCAAAAGTGATTTTGTTAATCATTTCTTTATCCAATGTTCCTT
>NZ_JAQTPQ010000007.1:26243-32613 GCF_028712645.1 Flavobacterium sp.
AACAATCTTTGTTTCTGAAAACAAGGCTTCATTTTTATAAAAATGCTTCATATAAATAGGCAGTAAAGCTGCCATCCAGCCATGAACGTGAATAATATCAGGAACCCAATTGAGTTTTTTTACCGTTTCGACAACTCCTTTTGCAAAGAAAATTGCACGCTCATCATTGTCTGGATATAAAACCCCTTCTTCATCAGTAAAAGTGGCTTTCCTTTTAAAATACTCATCGTTATCTATAAAATACACCTGAATTCTTTCCTTAGGTATTGAAGCAACTTTTATTATTAAAGGCATATCCAAGTCATTCACAACTAGATTCATTCCCGAAAGCCGAATTACTTCGTGCAATTGATGTCTTCTTTCGTTAATATTTCCATACCTTGGCATAAAAATTCTTATCTGTCCTCCTAGATTATTAATCATTTTCGGAACCTCATAAGACATTGAAGACACCTCATTTTCAGCTAGATAAGGCACCACCTCTGATGATACATATAATATTCTCTTATCTTCCATATTGTAATTTGCTTTATTTATTGGCAATAAAAACCATGCAAAATTACAAAAATTTATGCAGTTATAGACTAAAATATTAAGTTTGCACTCAATTTCAACAAAACAGCTATGCATATTTTCTACGAAAAAGCAGCCTTAATAGACTATTTAAAATCTACAAGAACCAGTAATTCGAATATTGGCTTTATTCCAACAATGGGTGCTTTACATCAAGGCCATTTATCGTTGATGCAACAATCTATGTCAGAAAACGAAATTTCTATTGTAAGTATCTTTGTAAATCCAACCCAATTCAACAATCTCGAAGATTTAGCAAAATATCCAAGAACCCTTGACGATGACCTAAAAAAAATTGCTAAATTGAGTCCAAAAATCATAGTATATGCTCCGCCGATAGATGATATTTACGAAGGAAAACCATCTTCCCAATTTTTTGATTTTGATGGATTAGAAAACCAAATGGAAGGCAAATTCAGACCTGGACATTTTAACGGTGTTGGCACTGTAGTAAAACGACTTTTCGAAATTGTCGAACCAACAAATGCTTATTTTGGCGAGAAAGATTTTCAACAATTACAAATTGTGAAGAAAATGGCTGCTAAAAACAAGATGAAAGTCAACGTTGTGGGTTGCTCCATTTATAGAGAATCGAATAATTTAGCAATGAGTTCCAGAAATGCACTTCTGACACCTGATCAAAAACAAGAAGCTTCCATTATATACAAAACATTAGTGGACGCAAAAGCAATATTCAAAAAAAATAGTGCAACAGCAACAGAAAAATGGGTGCAAAAATCATTTGAAAAAAATTCAATTTTCAAATTAGAATATTTTCAAATTGCTGATGAGAAAACACTTTTACCTTGTACAAGAAAAAGTAAAACCAAAAATTACCGTGCTTTTATTGCTGTTTTTGTAAACAATATACGCTTGATCGACAACATTTCATTAAATTAATTTACTTTTGCTAAATGCAAATTCAAGTATTAAAATCAAAAATTCACCGTGTAAAAGTTACCGGCGCCGATCTAAATTACATCGGAAGTATAACTATTGACGAAGCTTTACTTGAAGCTTCAAACATCATCGAAGGCGAAAAAGTTTCGATTGTAAATATCAATAATGGCGAACGATTTGACACCTATGCTATCAAAGGCGAAAAAAATTCTGGAACAATTACACTCAACGGTCCAGCTGCCCGAAGAGTGCAAAAAGACGATATTATCATCATCATTTCTTACGCCACAGTTGACTTTGAAGAAGCCAAAACATTCAAGCCTTGGATTATTTTTCCCAATGAAAAAGACAATTCGCTGACTTAAAATAAAGCATTTTATTTTAAAATTTTAAATCCTTTTATTTAAACATTCTTTATCCTAAATTTGGATTCAATTTAGTTCTAAAATAATGTCAAAAGTAAAAACTTCTTTTTTTTGCCAGAATTGTGGCGCCCAATATTCGAAATGGCAAGGCCAATGCAATTCTTGCAAAGAATGGAATACGATTGTCGAGGAAATTATTCAAAAAGAAGAAAAATCAAGCTGGAAACCCTCATCTACTGATTCCAAAAGAGTTTCTAAACCATTACGAATTAATGAAATTGACTCTAGCCAAGAAGTGAGAATGAACACTCTTGATGGCGAACTCAATCGAGTTTTGGGTGGCGGAATTGTTCCTGGTTCAATGATTCTTTTGGGAGGAGAACCCGGAATTGGAAAAAGTACACTTTTACTCCAAATTTCTCTGAAACTCCCCTATAAGACCTTATATGTTTCGGGCGAAGAAAGTCAAAAACAAATCAAGATGCGAGCCGAAAGAATCACTCCAAACAGTGATAATTGCTTCATTCTTACCGAAACAAAAACCCAAAATATCTTTAAACAAATTGAAGCCATCGAACCCGAAATCGTCATCATCGATTCCATTCAAACGCTTCACACTGATTATATCGAATCGACTCCGGGAAGTATTTCTCAAATTCGCGAAACCACTGCCGAGCTTATCAAATTTGCTAAAGAAACCAATATTCCTGTAATCCTAATTGGTCATATTACCAAAGACGGAAACATTGCTGGACCAAAAATTTTGGAACATATGGTTGACACGGTTTTGCAATTCGAAGGCGATAGAAATCACGTGTATAGAATCTTACGTTCACTAAAAAATCGTTTTGGTTCCACTGCCGAAATCGGGATTTATGAAATGTTGGGCAACGGCTTGCGAGAAGTATCCAATCCTTCTGAAATATTGATTTCACATAAAGACGAAGAGCTATCAGGAACCGCAATTGCTTCGACTCTCGAAGGAATGCGCCCGTTAATGATTGAAATTCAATCCCTAGTAAGCACTGCGGTTTACGGAACACCTCAACGCAGCACAACAGGTTACAATGCTAAAAGACTAAATATGATTTTGGCTGTTTTAGAAAAAAGAGCTGGTTTCAGACTTGGCGCCAAAGACGTTTTCCTAAACGTAACTGGAGGAATTTCGGTAGATGATCCCGCAATTGATTTGGCCGTTGTCGCTGCTATTTTATCATCGAATGAAGATATTCCGGTGAATAAAGATTTCTGTTTTGCGGGTGAAGTGGGTTTGTCAGGTGAAATTCGTCCTGTAAACCGTGTCGATCAACGCATTCAAGAAGCTGAAAAGTTAGGATTTTCGACGATTTTTGTTTCAAAGTACAATAAAATTGCCTTGAAAAACACCATCATAAAAATCCGATTGGTAGCGAAGATTGAGGATGTTGCGAGCGAATTGTTTGGGTAAAAACCTTTTTAGTTTAATACAAAGAAAAAAATAATTAAAACACATCAATTATGAGTCTAAAAAACAAATTTATTGGGCTGTTATTTGTGGCAATTCCTTTTATTTCGAATGCGCAACAAGCTGTTAATCCTTATGCTTTTCCTGTTCAAGTAACCACTACAAACGGAATTATTGAAGGCGAATTCGACGTTAAAACTACTATTCAAAGCTTCAAAGGAATTCCATTTGCACAACCACCAGTTGGCGATTTACGTTGGAAAGCTCCTCAACCTGTTTCGAATTGGACAGGTGTAAAACAAACCAAAAAATTTGGCCCAAGAGCCATACAACCCGCAATATTTGGCGATATGGGTTTTAGAAGTGATGGCATGAGCGAAGATTGTTTGTACTTAAACGTATGGTCGCCTGCAAAATCTACCAATGAAAAACTACCTGTTTTGGTCTATTTTTACGGTGGTGGTTTTGTTGCTGGAGACGGTTCGGAATATCGATATGACGGAGAGAATATGGCCAAAAAAGGAATCGTAACACTAACTGTAAATTATCGTTTAGGAATTTTTGGCTTTTTCTCTTACCCTCAATTAACCAAAGAATCTCCTAATCACGCTTCAGGAAATTATGGCTATCTTGACCAAAATGCTGCCTTGAAATGGGTTCAGGCGAATATTGCACAATTTGGTGGCGACCCAAAAAGAGTAACTATTGCAGGAGAATCGGCAGGTTCCATTTCCGTGAGTGCTCAAATGGCTTCACCATTATCTAAAAACCTAATTGCAGCTGCTATTTGTGAAAGTGGCGGTTCTTTCTTCCCTACTTCAGCACCAGTTCCATTGGCGGAAGCCGAAAAAACAGGACTTGATTTTGCACAAAAAATGGGTGCAAGTTCATTAAAAGAACTTCGTGCTATGACTACTTTAGAACTATACCAAAAATCAAGTGGAACAAGTATGGGCACATTCAAAACAACTATTGACGGTTATTTTCTTCCAAAATCACTGACCGAAATTTTCGAAGAAAAACAACAAGCGATGGTTCCCTTGTTATTGGGTTGGAACTCCGAAGAAATGACCTATCGTGCTCTGACAATGGGGAAAGACTTGAGTAATGAAAGTTATATTCAAAAAATAAAAGAATTATACGGTGATAAAGCTCAAGAAGTTTTGCAATTATACCCAGCAGGAACTCCTGAAGTTACGGAGCAATCGGCAACCGATTTGGCTGGCGACCGATTTATTGCTTACAGCACTTGGAAATGGTTTGATTTACATCGAAAAAATAGTTCACAAAACATTTATCGTTATTATTTTGCGCATCCTAGACCCGAAATGAGAGATAAAAATCTAGAAGCTGGCCTTGCTGGTGGCGTCATCAAAAAAGATATAAATGCACAAAAAGCTACCAAACCAAAAGGAGCTGTACATTCAGCTGAGATTGAATACGCAATGGGAAATTTGGCAACTAATACAGATTATAACTGGACGGAAGAGGATTATAAAGTTTCGGAAACAATGATGAATTATTTCGTTAATTTTATTAAATCGGGGAACCCAAATGGAGAAAAATTACCTCTTTGGCCAATTGCTACAGACGAAAAAAATCCGGAAATTATGGTGATTGATTTAGATTCAAAAGCAATTCAAGCCAAAAACGAGGCTCGCTACTTGTTCTTGGATAAAGAATATACAAAAAAATAAAATCCTTTATTTTGAAAAATAGTTCAAAAAAAGCGGTGTCATTTGATTGATACCGCTTTTTTGTTGTATTTTTTAATCTGAAAATCAATAGGTTAATTTAATTTAAAATTTAAAAAAAAGCAAAATATCAAGTCTGTTTCAGCTTTTCTTCGTAAATTTAGATGTTCTTCTTCTCTACAAGAAGAATTTAAAAAATAATATCATGGAAAAATTAGTCGGAATCTGGATTGACACTAAAAAAGCAATTATTGTTACTCTTGAAGGTCATAAAGAAGAAAAAATCACGGAGGTAGATTCAGAAGTTGAAAACAGAATTTACCATAATAAAGAAAGTGAAAAAGGAACTTCCTCGGGGAATCGCCACGGTGACAGCAAAACGAAATTTGACAACCGAAAAAATGATCAAATGAATTATTATTTAGACTCTGTGTTGGATTATATCAAAGGCTCTGATTATCTCTATATTTTTGGCCCAGCGGAAACTAAAATAAAATTAGAACAACGAATCCGCAACAAAAAATCTCTAGTAAAAATTAATTTAAAAGCAGTTGAAACTGCCGATAGTATGACTTTGAATGAAGTTGTAGCTCGAGTTAAGGATTTTTACAACCCGCTGCAACATAAAATAAATATGGCTCGTCAGCAATAAATTTATACGACAAAACCTACTCAAAACCGCGGTATAAAAATGTGTCGTGGTTTTTTTATGTTCCAAAAAAAATATTTTGTAGAATTTTGCAAAGAGAATCATAAAATTATTCCTGTTCTCTTTTTTTTTCTTTCCTTTATGAACCCGAATTTGCAAATAGTAATTCATTTATGAGAACCCGAAAACAAAAGATATTCTTAGCCGTAAAAATCGTAGTCATAACTTTCCTGATCATGATTATTGCGCTTTTTGTTTTTAGAGATGCGTTGCTAAAACAAACTATTGCAAAGGTTTCGAATAAAATGGAGCGCGATTACGACAGTTCTTTTTCTATAAAAAAAGCTTCATTTGTGGGGCTTTCTGGATTGAGTTTTTCTGATATTGTTTTGGTTCCAAAAAATGCCGACACGCTTTTCAATATTCATAAAATGAAAACCAGTGTCAATTTGTGGCGGTTGCTCATTGGAGATGTGCAATTGGGAACCCTAGAAATAGAGAATGGTTATGTTCAATTAGTCAGAAATAAGAATGGTCGAAATTTCGATTCTTTTCTAAAAAAAGATGAAAACGCAACCAATTCCAAGGAGAAAAGAGATTACGCCAAATTCACTTATAGAATCATTTCGAAAGTACTGAACTTAGTGCCCACGGATATGAAAATCGAAAATCTTTCCTTTCGATTGGATGATAATGGCAAAAAGACAACAATCAATTTCGAGAAACTACGATTAGTCAACAAACA
>NZ_JAQTPQ010000176.1 GCF_028712645.1 Flavobacterium sp.
ATCTAATTCTGTGAGTTGTTTTGTGTTTGATTTTACAATTTCGGCGGCAACAATGGCTTCAGAAGCTAGTTGTTCTGGGCTTTTTAATGGGATCGAAATAGTAATATTGTATTTAGAATAAGTTGGGTTGCCATTATAAGTTGATGGTTGAATTTTTGGAAACTTGCTAAAAACCCTTTTGGCCTCTTGAATCAAGTTTTCATCAACAGCATTTACATAAATTACCTTAAAAATACCTTTGTCGTCCACTTCAAAAAGCACTTTTATTTTTCCCTGAAAATTGTTTTTGACAAGATTTTCGGGAACTACAAAATTTTGAAATACAAAATCCTGTACTTGATTATAGAAACAATTCTCCAATTCGTTGGATTCTAAATTTTCGCAATTTGAAAAAACAGGAAATCGCTCAGCAGAAAGCCCAGACTGTTTTGAACCATTATTTGTATTTTGTGCAAAAGCAACAAAAGTACAAAGAGACAAAAACAATGTCAGGAATCCTTTTTTCATATTTTTTTTGAGATTTAGTATTCGCCTTGCGCTTTTTCTCCGTTTGCAATAGCTTTTGCACCAGAAGTACCAATTCGTTTTACACCCAATCGTATCATTTCGACAGCTTCATCATACGTTCTCACTCCGCCAGCAGCTTTTACAGGAAGAGGCGAAGCATTTTCGAGCATCATAATTATCGCAGGAACAGTGGCTCCGTTTGGAAGATTATTTTCAGTTTTATAAAATCCTGTAGACGATTTTACAAAAACCGAAGCATAATTTTCTTCCTTGAAATTAGTGATAACAATGTTTTTTATCAATGCCGAAAGCTGCATAATTTGTTTGTCATTTAGAGCTGCCACTTCGATAATCCATTTTACAACCTTATTATTTGTCAAACCTAGTTGAGTACATTTTAGAATTTCTTCTTTTACCAAATCTACGTTTCCTTCTTTGAAAGCTTCGTAATTACAAACAAAATCAAGATCGTCTGCACCATCCTGAATAGCTTGAGTTGCCTCTACAAGTTTAGCTTCAAGCCCTGCATTTCCTTCAGGAAAATCTATGACGGTTCCTATTTGAACCGGCGAATTAGCAGCAGCAATCATTTCATTTGCCAATGAAACCCTATCAGGACGAATCATAATCAGTTTGAAGTTTTCATCAATAGCTTCCTGAATAAATTCCTTTACAATTTTGATGTTTTCGGCTTCGCTAAGTCCCGCTTGTGATGGTGTTTTTAAATAAGTCGAATCTAAGTACTGCTTGATATTCATCTGGTTTAAAACTTTATATTTACTTTTAATTTTCAGAATTAATAGTATCCTTTTTATAGTATTTATCTATCAAAATAATTCCGATAACAGCGACAGTTGCACCAGTAATATTTGCCACAACATCAAATACATCAGCACTTCTGGTCATTGTAAAAAGTGCTTGTAGTATTTCGATTCCAATTCCAAATAAAACGGAAAAACCAAAAGCAATGCTTAATGGCTTTGAAATTGTTGTGCTTTTTAATTGATTTTTGAAAAATAAAAACCAAAGTGATGTAAACACAAAATGAAAAAAGGCGTGAACTGCTTTGTCCAAGTTTGGAATATTAATTTGGGGCATATCGCTCGATTGCACGAGACAAGAAATCAAA
The DNA here is from genome assembly GCF_028712645.1 of Flavobacterium sp. GTDB lineage: Bacteria > Bacteroidota > Bacteroidia > Flavobacteriales > Flavobacteriaceae > Flavobacterium. The sequence continues at coordinate 1,637 of NZ_JAQTPQ010000176.1, forward strand.
ATTAATCCAGACCAAGAAATTGCTAACAAAAAATAGATTTGTTTAAGCACCTATTAGTTCTTTATAAGCTTCGCTTGAAAGCAAGGAATCTACCTCATCTAAATTAGATACTTTAACTTTAATCATCCATCCTGCTCCATAAGGATCTGTATTTACGCTTTCTGGATTGCTTTCAAGAGCATCATTGAACTCAATAATTTCTCCAGATAAAGGAAGAAACAAATCGGAAACCGTTTTCACTGCTTCTACCGTTCCAAAAACTTCTTCTTTTTCTAATGTTTGGTCTAAAGTTTCTACTTCAACATATACAATATCACCTAATTCTTTTTGGGCAAAATGAGTAATTCCTACTGTTGCAATATCGCCTTCAAGGCTAACCCATTCGTGATCTTTTGTGTACTTTAAATTTGCTGGTACGTTCATTTTATTTTAAATTTTAAATTTTCATCAAAAGTATTGTTTCTGATTTTATTTTTAAACTGATTACGATAAAACTTTACTTAATTTCCAAAATTATATCGAAGTGTAAATCCAGAACGAATATTTGTCAAAGGAAATGAAGTCGATATAACCGCTTTCGAAAAGGAATGGTCATAATAGAAAATGGCTGTCAAGTTTTTACTGAAAGAATAATCAGCAGTAAGTTTTAAAGACCAAAGATTTTGCCCTCCTGCTAATTGATTGTTGTCATAATCTAAATACCTCACAATGGTTTGATTATTTCTATACGAAACATCAGCTTTCAAATTAATATCACTTTTTATAATTCCTGTTGGATTATCGGCTAGTGTTGACGAGAAAATCACGTCTTTAAATCGATAACCAAGACCTACAACATATTCTATTCCCTTCACTTCGGTCAATAAATTATTATCAAAACTCATTGACAGCGCTCGGTCTTTCTTGATTTCGGTAAGTACTTTCAAAGAACTTTTCAACTCAAAATCCATCCTTATTAGTGGGCTAAATTGCTCTACCAAATTGGCATTTGACGTAATGGTTTTATTAAAAAGATTACCTCCTAAATCTGTATTCAATTCACCTCCAGGTTTGTATCCTGATGGTGCTTTGTCATATTCAAAATTCGACCTAAATGCATTCACGGTATATGAGGCTCTGTAATTGTGTTGCAAAGAGAATCGTTTGAAGTTCTTTTTGAAAAATTCATATCGCATCAATCCATTATATTTTACAGACCAGTTTGGTATTGGGAAACTCTTAAAAATACCAAGAGAAACACCTGTAGCACTGCCCCCGGAATAAGCCGCCAAAAATGCAGGCAACAGAACCGCTTGGTTATTTTTTCCAAAACCAATAGGATATCCTTCATTTGCCAAGTAAATAGCTCTAATTGGGTCCTTAGGATTCGCTGGATTTAATGCTGGAATTGGATTTAAAGCATCGCCATATCTAGGAATTGAGCCTCCATAAAAATCCTGTGCCAATCGATTGGCAATAATCAATCTATTGTTTTTTAATTCGTCAAATGCAACCGATGCATTTTGATCACTTGCCGAGAACGCTGTTTTTATTAAAATGGTAGAAATCGAAAAATTACCAAAACTGTAATGTGATTGCGGATTATATTCTTTGGTAATATTGTCAACATCATATTGCTCAGAGAAATTTTCGGAATAAGCTCTATCTAACGATAAATCAACTTTAAAATCTGGAAACAAATCCACGTTTGCAGTTGCCTTGAATGTCTTATTGCTTACTTGGGTAAAATTCTGATTGAATTCCTGATAATTAGTAAGCCAGCCGTTTTTAGCAGCTTCAAATCTTATATCTTCTTGGCTTCCAAAAACAAATCCCAATGTTGGTTTTGATGTCCCAAGGAATCCAACTCCTGGCGTATATCCTGGCAATACTGTACCGCTATTCTGAGTATAATTTGCCTGAATGTTTTTTACACTGGTCAAAACACCTATCAAACCATCTAAAAATTGATTAGATGAGGCTACTTGTACATTATTGTTTTTTATTTTTTCGCCAGGTTTAGGAGCTGCTGCTTTGGTTTTGGATGCTGGTTTTTTGCTGTTTTTTGTCAATCCCAAATATTTATAAAAAGTATCCATAGTAAACGTGGCATTCAAATTATGAGAGCTTGCGTTTTGAATCGTATTCCCTAAATTATAATCAACTCCTCCAATATTTATTTGAGACATTGCTGTAGAAGTACGTTGCCAGCTATAATCTCCTGTATAAGAATAATTGGCTTTTACAAAACTGAACAATGGGATTTTATTAATTGGAATTTCATAGTTCAACACTAATTGTTGCATGTGTTGGTTTGGATCTCCAATATCCCAATAACTATCCCATATTGTAAAGCTATCAATTGGTTCGTTATTCTCATTCAAATAGTTTTTTACAATATTGCTCGAAGAGGCAGTATAGTTTAATTTCAATGATTTTGTTAAATTAAAATTAAACCCATATTGATAATTGAACCCAAAGTTTCTTCTGTACATTGGGTCTAGACCAATGCCCTCAACATCAACTTGCCTAAATTGTTGACGATTGTATTGTCGAATAATATTAGTATTAAAAGTAATATTGGAAGGCAAATAATTAAAATTGAAATCACTTAACATTTTCCAATAATTACTTTTTTGCATAAATTTCGTTTTCTTGAAAGGCTCAACTGATTTTGATTGAAAACTATAAGCGTAATCTACAGACGTGTTTGCCTGTTGATCTGTGTATTGTTCTATTTCAAAATCATGACGTTCCACTTCATTATATGACTGCGAAAAAGTGAAATTTTCAGGGTCATATATATGCTGTTTTTGCTCAGGACTTCTTTGCTTTCTTACTCCAATGAAATTGATGCTTTTACGCTTCGTATAATCAATGGCTCTATTGGCATAATTGTCTCTTGTAGCTTTGTCAGAAGTATTATCTAACAACTGTTTCAATTTAATATCCTGATTAAAAGGATCGTATTCAGGAGTAATAATTTCTTCTCCAACGGCATAATTAAAAGGTAAATTAATTCCCCATTTAGAAGGCAATAATTTCCCTAAATTTATATTGGTAACAATATTATATTGCTTAGTATCTTCACGACTTCTCTCATTTGGTCCTTGCTCTAAAGCTCCAAATCCAATCGTGCTTTTTTTACCTGTTGCAGAAACTGTTGCAAAATCAGCTAAATTGGAGTCTATATTTAATAAGGCGGCCATTCCTTTATGGTTGTCCATACTGGCCAAACGAAGTTCATTGAACCAAACTTCTCCTTTTAAATCTTGATGGGTTTCATTACTTTTTACTCCTAACATCAAATTACGAACCATTCCAAAATTTGGATTTCCTTTAATTCCTAAACGCAATTTACTACTACCATCAGCATCCGGATTATTAGCAACATCATCTGGATAATAAATCCCGTCAAGCGGCAAAGTATTTATATCAATGCTCATCGCAGCGACTTTCAATTGTGTTAACAAATCTAGAGACAAATCGATTTGGTTATCTTCAGGCCATACTTCTTCTGCGGTCAATTTACAATCTCCTACAGGTTTACTTACTTTTAAAGGGATTTCTACTTGGTAGAAATTTTGTGTAAAATCATTCCCAAAACGAATAAAAGCAGACATTTGATTATCATTAAGAACAATTTCGCTAGGCAAAGATTCAGCGTGCAAAAACATTTTTAATTTTTTGAATTGACGCATATCAACACTTACATTTTTAAAAACGGCTCTCGAATCTTCTGGCTCCAATCCATCACCAGAAACCCTTAATGATAATGACTGTTCGTTTTGGTTAATAATGGTATTATTGTTATACAATTGTTCCCTTTCGACCCCTGGAGGAATGATGTAACTTATAGGACATCTATCATTATTTTCCTGAACATTTACGGCCAATACATCTAAATTTGTTCCATCATCAGCAACATTTACATCGTTTGGATCTAATGTGTTTGTGTATCTTCTCCATTCGCCTCTTACTAAATCTAAAGCTCCAAAACGTACTGTTACTTCATCGTTGAAACCCGTCATAAACATTCTCATAAAACGAATTGATCTAAAATCTGAGATGTTTCCTATAGTGTTTTCGGGCTGAGAAACAGGTATTTTAAATTGAATCCAACGGGCATCTGTTGTCGATCCATCGGGCAATGGTTCTTGAGTGTTTCTAATATCGGTAATATAGTTTTGACCTATATCCATTCCGGGTTTCATATCGATGCTATATTCATAGTAAGCATTGATAGTATTCATAGTATTATCTCTATTAATATCCTCAACATCAGGAACGGTTGAAGCACCTCTATTCGCATCATTAATATCAACGGCAGAATTTCCTTCGACACCATTGTAATTTTTATATCGGTCCAAAACATTTCCTGTAGCATTCAAATAATAAGTGTAATCATCCGCTGCTGGATCCTTATCGGAAGCATAACTAGTATAAACAGATCCTTCATTAGCATCTGAAAGTCCATCTAAACCAACGTCTTGATTTTTTCGATTATCAGCATTGGTATCAAAAGCATAAATTAAAGATTGCGAAGCTGGAACATCACCCCAAATTGGCTGTGGATTTACCAATATTTGATCAGGGCCAAGACCATTCTCATATTGTTTTCTTCCATCTTTTAAAATATCTTCCGAAATTTCCCCTAAATTGAAATAGATTTTACCTGTATTTGACTGTGGAATTTCTCCTTTTCCAACATAAGGATCCAATACCCAAAACTGAATATATTCTACATTTCCTTGTTCAAAATTAGTAGAATTTAACGAACGCATTATTGCTCCATAATTAGATGACGGATTCGCAGCAACATTCAAACCATTGTTATAAGGTCCTCTTTCTGCAGGAAAATAACTTAAGTCTAATGTATTTATAACTTGTGATTGTCCTTGTGCAATATCCGTTTCTGGATACAACTCTCTACTGAAAATTCTTCTTGTACTATTTAATGATAAATCTTCATTTGAAATTCCATCAGGTTTTTGAGTATAAAATATAGGATCGATAGAATACCAAGCTAATTTAGCTCTTTTAAATCCATAACTCAAATCGTTTGCATTTGCATTGAAATTATAAGTGCTTTGCGCATCATTCATTGGGGTCGATGCCAAACTCCAAGCATAAGCCGAACGCATATCTATTGTAGATTGAGAGCCTTCAAAATCATCTACATAAATGGTTGATTCGCCTTGAAAACTATCTCCCTTTGGAGTGTTGGGTTGCAAAAATGCCACCTCTCCTCTTACAGAAAGATTTGAAGGAACATCCGTATCAATGTTTGGTAATTTATTTACTAATCGAGTCAAGAAAGGAATTTCGGATGAGTAATTAAGGTTGAAACCATAAATACTATTGTTTACGGATTCCTGACCAAAACTAGATTTTTGGGTAAATGGTTTTTCGCTCAATTTTAAGAAAGTGGCTCCAACCAAAAATTTATCGGTAAATTTATGTTCTACATTTACACCAAAAAATCGTTTGGTTTGCTGCCCAAAAACAGAATTATTTTCTAATGAAACATTGATTGGCGTATTCGATGCTTGAAGGGATGGATCTAGAATTTGAACTCTTCCCAGTTGATAATTCACACTATAATCGATTCCTTCGACCAATAATCTTCCTCCAGCAGTTACAACTACTGAACCTCTTGGAACATTGAAAGCACCAATTGGAATTCCGTCGCCCCCCGATGATTTATATTTACCTCTTAAAAGAAATTTATTTTTGTCGCTATCTTGTAAAGCTCCAGATTGGGTGTTGCTGTACATA